>SFLN01000056.1 GCA_004554555.1 [Eubacterium] saphenum
CTTCAACCAAGGCAAATACCGCTGCTGATACTAAGGTTACATTTACTCTTTCTGACGGTACAGAGTTGAAAGATATTGCTGCAACAGGCGTTGACGGTGCTACAACACTGACACTTAAGGATGGCACACAGTATGCTGTTAAGTCTGATGCCGGTGTTCTGACGGTTTATGCCGGTGAGAATGTAACCAACGGTCAGAAACTTATGACCATCACACTTGGTACACACGCTGCTGCAGATAAGAGTGCTGGTACAATTTCTTACAAGATTGGTCTTGACTACGCAAACTACGACAACTCCAAGCTTCCTACCGTTGAAATCAGCAGCACTGTTGACGGCAAGGTTTCTGAGTCCAACTCTTTCGAGAACTCCAAGGCAATTATGACCTATGCTGACAATATCACTCTCCAGACCGGCGCTCGTACTAAGGACAGCGTAAACTTCACCTTCAACTACAACACCGACAAGACCGCTGATATGGGCGAACTCAAGGCTAACCTCAACCTTTCCGCTCGCGCTGACGGTCTGAACACCGAGAACCTGTCCCTCGCAACTCAGGCTGACGCTAACAAGGCAATCGACCAGATCGACAAGGCTATCAACAAGACCTCGATGGTTCGTGCTTCGTTCGGTGCTATCCAGAACCGTCTCGAGCACAAGATCACCAACCTCACCACCACAAGTGAGAACCTCACCGAGGCTGAGTCTTCGATCCGCGACACCGATATGGCTTCCGAGATGATGAACTACACCAAGTTCAACATTCTCCAGCAGGCAGCTCAGTCGATGCTCGCTCAGGCAAATCAGCAGCCGCAGTCCATTCTGCAGCTCCTCGGCTAATTCTAGTCGGAACGCTGATGCCGCTTAACGCGGCTTAACAAAAGCAGGAATGTGTTTTACCCCTCGGAGAAATCCGAGGGGGTTTTGTTTATAAAAAATCCCCCAAAAACGGGGGATTTCTGATTTATACTTGTTTGATGAACCGCGAAAGCAGCTCCGAGAGCGCTATCTCCGTAACTGCGGCTTCTTTCGCGCCTTTTCCCGATATTCCCACGAGATATTCCCCGCAGTCGAGCACGGCGGTGTCGGGGAGCGTTTCCGGGGAAATCGCGCGCAAATCCCGCGTTATCCCAACGCCCAGCCGCTTCAGAAAAGCCTCCTTCTGAACCCACAGCCGCAGAAAATCCTCCGAGCTTTTCACCGTTTTCTGCTCCTCGTCGGACAGCACGCGCGGGTACATTCGCTCGTTTACGGGGCGATTTTTCCGCTCAACGTCCGCGCCGATTTCTTCGCCGTCACAAAATGCCGCGACAATCGCGCCGGCGGTGTGCGACATCGAAAAATACACGCTTGAATTTTTGAGATAGGGCTTGCCGTAAGCGCCGAGCGTAAACGCCAGCTTTTTCCGCGGGATTTTCGTCCGCTTTTCCAGCTCCGACAGCATCAGCAGCCGCGACAAAAGCGAGTTTATCTTGTCGCTGTCGTTCGCTTTTTTCAGCACGCTTTTTCTTCTCGCGGAATCAAGACACCCGAGAAACCCCGAAAGCTCGCTCCACGAAACGTTTCCCGTTCTTAACAGAAGAATTTCCATTCAATCACCTCAGCTTTGAAATTCGCTTTTCAGCATCGCGTAAACGAGAAAATCATCGTAAATCTCTGCGTTTTCTTTTCTCGGCAAAAGCTCGCGAAAAGTCGCTTCTTTGCGCATTTTCAGCCGTTCAACCAGCTTTATCGATTTCTCATTTCTCGCGTTGATTTCGGCGAAAATCCTCCGCGCGCCGAGTTCGCTGAACGCGTATTCGAGAAATCCCCGCGCGCTTTCAAAGGCGTAGCCCTTGCCCTGAAAGCTGCCGTTGAAGGTGTAGCCGAGCTCGTAGCTGCCGCTGCCGCGCGCGGAAAAATAGATTTTCCCGATAACCTTCTCGCCGAGAACTACCGCGAAAAACTCGTCGCTTTTCGAGAAATTCTCCGCTTCCTTAACGCAAGCCTCTTTGGTAAAGGTTTCGTAAGGCTCGAAGTAGGTCACGTCTTTATCGGTGAGGATTTCCGCCAAATCATCGCTGTCCGTCGGGAGAAATTTCCGCACGCTGAGCCGCTCCGTTTTAAATAACGAGGACATTTTTTCTCCTTACATTTCAACAATAACTTCGTTTTCGGGTTTGAGAATTTCAGCAGAAATATGGTTTCCGTCAATTTTCTCGCCGTTTACCGTGACAGATTTCACGCCGTGCTGCGAGCCGTTCGGGTTCTTGACGGAAAAGTTTAGCGCTTTTCCGCGGAAGTTTTTCTTAATCGAGAACTCCTTCCACTCGCTCGGGATTGACGGGTTAATCGTAATTCCGCCGATATCGGGAACAAGTCCGAGAATACCCTCAACCGTGCCTACCATAACCGTAGAAGCCGTGCCGGTGAGCCAGTGAACGTGCGCGCGTCCCGCGAACGGGCTGTCCTTGCCCTCGACAAACTGCCCGTAAACGTACGGCTCGAGAACGCGTTTTTCAGCGTTGTCGTTGTAAGCAGCGGGAGCTGCTTCTTTCCAGTATTTGTAGGCATTATCGCCGCGCCCGAGCTTCGCTTCCGCGAGAATAAGCCAGCCCTGCGGCTGCGAGAAAATTCCCGCGTTCTCCTTAACGCACTTGTTGTAGCAGTGCATCAGCGCGCCGTCAAATGCGTGATTTTCATACGGCGGGTACATAACCATCGCGCCATACGGAGTGTTCAACTCGCGGTCAACGGAGTCGAGAGCCTTCTCTGCGCGCTCCTTTGAAGCAAATCCCGAAATAACCGCCCAGCTCTGCGGGTTCAGCCACATCGAAGCTTCGGGGTCGGTGTGCTTTCCGATAACATCACCGTTCTCGCGATATCCGCGGATAAAGCGGTCGCCGTCCCAGCACTCGTCGAGAATTTTGCCCATCTTCTCGTTAACTTCATCGAGATATTTCACATACTCGCTGTCGTTTTTATAAACCGCGTACTCGCGGAGAATTTTGATTGCGTAAACAAGCTGGAACGCAACAAACGTGCTTTCGCCCTTCTTGCCGAGGCGCAGGCAGTCGTTCCAGTCGGCGTGAAGTCCCGCAGGCATTCCGTGGTTGCCGAGGTTGTTCATCGAGAATTCAATCGCGCGCTTGAGGTGCTCGTAAACCGTGCCTTTTTCGCCGTTGTTCGCGAAGTAAATCTCCTCATCGAGGAACTTCTCATCGCCGCTCTCGCCGATGTACTTGTAAACGGTCGGGAACAGCCAAAGCGCGTCATCTGCGCGATAGGACGGGTGTCCGGTTTCACGAACATAGCTTTCTTCATCGGGCGTGTCCTCGTGACCTGCGTTGTGCGTGTACTTGACAAGCGGAAGTCCCGCGCCGTTCGTAACCTGCGCCGAGAGCATAAACTTAATCTGCTCTTTCGCCATCTCGGGCGCAAGGTGAATGATGCCCTGAATGTCCTGAACGGTGTCGCGGTAGCCGAAGCCGTTTCTCAAGCCGCAGTAAACGAGCGAAGCCGCTCTTGACCAAATAAACGTGATAAAGCAGTTGTACGCGTTCCACACGTTAACCATACTGTTGAACGCGGGGTCGGGGGTGTTGACCTGCAGATTGTCAAGCTTGGAGTGCCAGAACTTCTTCAGCTCGCCGATTTCCTCCTCGACAACGCCGCTCTTGTTGTATCTCGCGATAATCTTCTCCGCTTCCTCGCCATTCTTCTGACCGAGAACGTAAATCAGCTTTTTCGTTTCACCGGGCTGGAGCGTGAAGTCGCTCTGCAAAGCGCCGCAGGAGTTTCCGCAGTAGTTGAGGCTGTTCTTCAAGCCCTCCTCAATACCGACAGGATTTGCATAACCTCTGTACGAACCGACAAAAGCCTCGCGGTCGCCGCAATAAGACGAAACCTCCGCGCCCGCAAGTCCGAAGAAGCGCTCGATGTGCCCGTCCTGAAGCTCGTTTTGCTTTTGAAGAATGTAGTTGCCTTTGAAATAAGTGTGGGTGATGAAAAGCGTGTACTGAAGATTAACCTGGTCCTGCTCGTAGTAATTCTCGTTTACAAACTCGCAAAAGCCTGTTGCGGAGAGGTTTCTCGGCTTTGAGTCGTTGTTGGTGATTTCGCAAGCCCAAACCTCATAATCGGCATTCTGCGGAACGTAATAGGTTGTTTTCGCGGCAATTTTTTTGTACTCGGAAGAAATGATTGTGTAAGCGGTACCGTGGCGGCACTCGCTCTTGTACTCGGAAAGCGGCTTGCAAACGGGCGCCCAAGAGCCGCTCCAGAAATCGTTTGTGTCGTTGTCTTTAATATAAATGTATCTGCCGGGCTGGTCGCAGTTTACGCTGTTGAAGCGGTAGCGCAGAATTCTGCCCTTTGCGCCGCTCTTTACGAACGAATAGCCGCCTGCGTTGCCCGAAATAATCGCGCCGTATTCGGGTGAACCGAGATAGTTCGCCCAGGGAGCGGGAGTGTCGGGACGGGTGATGACATACTCGCGGTTTTTGTCGTCAAAATAACCGTAATTCATAGTTTTTTCCTCCTGATAAAAATTCTGTTATAAGCACCGAACGGTACTTGTTTTGTTCTAATTTAATTATACAACATTCCGCGCAATAAACAAGGGCGGGAATTTGCACAAATTTTCGGTGAAATTATTGTTTATTTTGACAGAGAACAAAAATCACTTGTAATTCTTGGAGAAATGTTGTATAATAAAGACGTATAATTTTCTTGAAAGGAAGTTTAGTTTTATGAACATTTTAATAGTAGGCGGCGGCGGTCGTGAACACGCAATCGCTGCGGCTCTCAAAAAATCCCCGAAGGTTGACAAGCTGTACTGCGCGCCCGGAAACGGCGGTATTTCTCGCATCGCCGAGTGCTTTCCCGTAAAGGCAACCGACCTCGATGGAATTTGCGCTCTTGCGCAGAAATTACAGCCCGACTACGTTTTTGTCGCGCCCGATGACCCGCTTGTTATGGGACTTGTTGACCGCCTCAACGAGCGCGGCTTCAAGACCTTCGGTCCGCGCGCAAATGCCGCGATTTTGGAGGGAAGCAAGGCGTTCTCCAAGGGGCTGATGAAGAAGTACAATATCCCCACGGCGGCTTACGAAACCTTTACCGACGCGGATAAAGCAATCGCTTATATCAAGGCGCAAAACCGGTATCCCGCGGTTATCAAGTGCGACGGTCTTGCGCTCGGAAAGGGCGTTATCATTGCGCAGAATTTTGAGGAAGCCGAGGACGCGGTTAAGTCGATGATGATTGACCAGAAGTTCGGAAAAAGCGGCTCGGAGGTTGTTATCGAGGAGTTTATGCGCGGCGTTGAAGTGACCGTTCTCGCGTTCACGGACGGAAAAACCGTAAAGCCGATGATTTCTTCGATGGACCACAAGCGCGCGCTCGACAACGACGAGGGCTTGAACACGGGCGGAATGGGTACAATCGCGCCGAACCCTTACTACACCAAGGAAATTGCCGAGGAGTGTATGGAGAAGATTTTCCTCCCGACAATCAAGGCGATGAGCGCAGAAGGTCGTCCTTTCAAGGGCTGTCTGTATTTCGGGCTTATGCTCACAAGCGAGGGCGCAAAGGTTGTCGAGTACAACTGCCGCTTCGGCGACCCCGAAACGCAGGTTGTTCTTCCGCTGCTTGAAACGGATTTTGTCGATATCATCGAGGCTGTCGATAACGAAACGCTCGAAAATCTCGACATCAAGTGGAGCGACAACGCTTGCGCGTGCGTTGTTATCGCAAGCGGCGGTTATCCCGAAAAGTACGAAACCGGCAAGGAAATTCTCGGTCTTGACGAAAACGGTCAGACAAGCGGCGCTTACGTTTATCACGCGGGTACAAAGCTCGAGGACGGCAAGTTCCTCACGGCGGGCGGGCGCGTTCTCGGAGTTACGGCAACGGGCGAGAATCTCAAAGCCGCGCTCGGCGACGCTTACAAGGCTGTCGAAAAAATAACCTTTGAAAAGGCGCACTTCAGAAAAGATATCGGTCAAAAGGTGCTTTCCTGCGATAAAGTATGAGTAAATTCAGATTTGCTGCGCCCTGTCATTTCGGGCTTGAAAAAACGCTTTCGTTTGAAATAAAAAAAGCGGGCGGTGAGGACATCACCGTCACCGACGGGCGCGTCTGCTTTTCGGGCGACGCGGCTGTCTGCGCCCGCGCAAATATCCTTTCCAGAACCGCCGAGCGGATTAACATCGTTCTCGGCGAGTTTCGCGCGGAAACCTTTGACGAGCTGTTCGAGGGGATAAAAAAGCTGCCGCTGTCCGATTTCATCGGCAAAAACGACGCTTTCCCCAACAACGGTCACTCGCTCAACTCCAAGCTCACAAGCATTCCCGCGTGTCAGAAAATCGTGAAAAAAGCAATGTCCGTGAACCTCGGAAAGGCTTACGGCTTGAACGTTCTGCCCGAAAACGGCGCAGTTCGCAAAATCCGCTTCACGATAATGAAAAACATCTTCACACTCACGCTCGACACAAGCGGCGAGGGGCTTCACAAGCGCGGTTATCGTAAAGAGAGCAACGCCGCGCCTATCCGCGAAACGCTTGCCGCGGGGCTTGTCGATTTGGCGAGAGTTCGCGCGGGAGATACGGTTCTCGACCCGTTCTGCGGCTCGGGTACTATATTAATAGAAAGCGCTATGAAAGCGCTCAACATTGCTCCCGGACTCAATCGGCACTTCTCCGGCGAGAATTTCCCGTTCCTTCCGAAAAGCGTGTGGGAAAACGCACGCGAAGAGGCGCGTTCCCTTATCAAAACGGACGCGGATTTTTCGGGAATCGGTTTCGATATCGACGAAAGCTGCGTTGAACTTACTCGGCAAAACGCGCGTCTTGCGGGTGTTGACAAGTATATAACCGTGAAAAAGCGCGATATAAGGGACTTTTCGTTCCCCGAAACGCCCGTAAAAATCATCACAAACCCGCCCTACGGCGAGAGAATGCTGGAGCTTTCGGACGCGCGTGAGCTGTACGGAATAATGGGTGAACGGCTTCGTCCGCTCGGTGAAAATCAGCTTTACGTTATCACGCCCGATGAGGAGTTTGAGAGCATTTTCGGCGAAAAATCCGACAAAAACCGCAAATTATACAACGGAATGATGAAAGCAAGACTTTATATTTACCTGTAATTTCATTTTCTTTTTTCAACCAACGGGAGCAATGCGATGAATAAAAAAGTTCGTCCTCAATATCAGGGCGCGGAGGTAATCACCGCGCTGATATATCTTTGCTCAATGAGCGCGGCGCTTATGTACGTTTTGTGCAGGCAGGAGCAGCTCCTTTGCACCGTCATAATGACCGCCGTTTCATTCGGCGTCTATATGCTTTTCTACACGTTTCGGAAAAAGCGCGCCTTTGCGGTTCTCGCGTTTGTCGCGCTGGTGATAGCGGCGTTTGTGATAATGAGCCTTGCGCTGAACCAAGGCTCGGCGCTGCGTTTCATCGACTTCATCTTCAAAAACTCCGAGAGCTTTAGTGTGCTGTTTGCGGCGGCGACAATTTTCCTGTTCTCCTGCATTTTCGGCTTCACGGTCTGCTATTTCAGCGTGTATCTCCCGCGCCCGAGTTTTCTTCTGCTGCCCGCGCTTATCCCGATGATTTTGTCCGCTCGGACAGCCGGCGGGCTTCCTGCGGGATTTACGGTATTTCTGGCGGCGGGCTTCGGGCTTGCGGTGCTCGGCTCGGCGCAGCCCGAGTTCCCGAACGATATCGTGTACATTGACGACAAAAAATCCCGCCGTGAGCGCCTGATATCCATAGCAATCTTCGGCGTTCTCTCGGCGCTTATCCTCACGGTTGTGCCGCGCGACACGAACACGCCGATGGGGAGCTACCTCGATACCGTTTTCAACAAAAAATCCACGTTCTACGGGCGGAACACGCTCTCGAATTTCACCAACAACAGCGGCGTAAACCGCGGCGCAAACAATCCCTCCGACAACGTTCTGTTCTACGCAACGACAAGCTATCCCGTGAACCTGAGCCGCTGGTCGTTCGACCAGTACAACGGTGAAACAGGCTGGACGGCGCTTGCGGATTACACGACAGGCTGGAGCGGCTGGAAAACCTACAAGAAAAATCTCAGCACAAACGCTCTTGCCGCGAAGCTGCGCCAGGCGGCGCTTGACGGTCATCTCGAGGAATACGCGCCGATGTTGAAAAACCTCACGGTATATAACGACAGGTTTTACAGCTCAACGGCGAAAATGACGATAAGAATTGCCGACAACAGCAACACAAAGGTCATCATTCACCCGAGTATGACAACAAACGTGAGCATAGCCGGCTACACCGACGACATTTACCGCACGCTGAAGGACGAGATGTTCACAAAAGGCAATATGGGCGCAAACGCTTCATATTCCCTCGAATACTACATTCCTCGGACAAACGAGAGCCTTGTTCGGCTTTTTGAACAGGCGGATATGGAGGAAATCCTCACCGCCGCAGTCGATGAGGAAATCATAACAAGCTCGGAGAAAACCTCTTTTATCAGCGAGCGAAATCAGGCTCTCGAATACCACGAGAAAACGCTTGCCGAGCCGATAAATCCCGAAATCGTTCAGCTTGCCGAGGAGATAACGGCAGGGCTTACGTCAAATTACGACAAGGCGCTTGCTATCGAGAAATGGTTCGGCGAGGCGGGCTTTGTCTACGACCTGGACTTTGTTCCCGAGAAAACAACCGCCGAGTATTTCCTCTTCGAAAGCAAGCGCGGGATTTGCTCGGATTATGCCACAGCGTCAACCTTGCTTTTGAGAGCAGCGGGCATTCCGACAAGATATACCGAGGGCTTTGTGCTCAAGGACGAAAATATTGATGAATACGGGCGGTATGCCGTTAAGCCCGCAAATTCCCACGCCTATGCGATGAGCTATATCGAGGGCTTGGGCTGGCTGGAGATTGACGGCACGAAATACGCTGCGCTTGCAAACGACGGCGAGCAGCTCACGACAGCGGCGCTGATTATTCTGATTTCACTGGGCGTTCTGGGTATTCTCGCGATTGTTTTCCACAAACAGATTTCCGAGGGAGTTTTCGCGATTTCGCTGCTGTTCAAGAACAAAAACGGCAAAATCCGCGCGATTTACCTGAGAACACGCAAGCTCGTCTGCTCAATAAGCGGCGCAGAGCCGGAGTCAACGGCTGCGGGCGAGGTCTGCACAATAGCAGGGCGGTCGCTCGGGCTGTATAAAGAAGCGCAGGAAATCACAAGCAGCGCGGATTTGCTCCTTTACGGCGGACAGACAACCGAAATTCCCGCAAAACAGCTCTACCGTGACTACCGCAAAATCAGAAAAATCAAGAGGAAAATGAAGAAATGACGCATCTCGCAAGCATTATTCAAGCACTGTTCTTCGCGGCGCTGTTCGTGACGTTCATAAACGCGGACATAGGCTGGGCGATGGTTTACATCATCGGCGGGATTTCTTTGCTCTCGGCGGTGTCGCTGTTCTTGTCGAGAAAGCACTTCAAAGCCGAGCTGCACGAGCTTTCGGGTACGGCTGAGGTTGGTGAATATGTTGAATTTGAAGTCAAGCTCACGCGGACGGGATTTTGCTTTATCCCGTACATCGAGCTTTGCCTCTCCACCGACAGCCGAATCAACATCAGAACCTCGCTCCTCTTCAGCGGCACGAAAACGCTCAAAGGTCGATTTAAAGCCACGCACTGCGGGTTAAACCGTCTGAAGCTGGATTTGATAACGGTTCGGGATTTCGCGGGACTGTTCAATCTGAAAACCAAGACCGAACAAGAAACCCAAAAAGCCGTTTTGCCGAGAATTGTCGAATACAGCGGTCCCGAGATTATACCGAGCGTGCTTCCCGCGGACGACGAGGACGCGGAGGAGGGCGTTTCGGTGGTGAAGGGCGGGCTTCCGGGCTGCGAGCACCGCGACTATGTGCCGGGCGACTCGCCGAAAAGGATAAACTACAAGCTCTCCGCGAAACGAAACCGCCTGCTCGTGCGGCTGGACGAGAGCGCGGGCTTCGCCGCAACCAACATCTTCCTCGCCGAAAACAGCTTGCCCGTGTGCTGCGAGCAGGCATTCGCGCTGGCGAAGCAGCTGGTGAACAGGGGCGGCTCGGTGAAAATCACCCACAAAAACGAAACCAAGTCCGCCGCTTCGCCCGAAACGCTCGACAGGCTGCGCGAGTGGCTTGCTTTTCGGGAGTACGCCGAAACGGAAGAGCAGATATTTTTCACTCCCCCAAAGGACGCGGATATCGTTTTCTCGGGAAACGGTGTGGTTTCGACAAAGGCTGGTTGAGTTTGCGGGTTATTTGGGACAAATATTTGTGCAAATTATACAAAAATCCGCTGTTGAAAAGCAAGAAATATCCAAATAAAAGTATATAGCGGAAAAAATCTTGAAAAAAAATCAAATTTAATATATAATATAGTTGGAGTACCGCGCCGTAACTTCGGCACGGTGAAAGGAGATTATTATGGGATTAAAACTTGATGACAAGTATCTTAAAGGGTTTGTAAGAGAACATGAGCTTGCGGAATGCGCTCCCGCGATTAAGGCTGCGCACGAAACTCTCGAAAACAGAAACGGCCCCGGAAATGATTTTCTCGGCTGGGTTGACCTGCCCGTAAATTACGACAAGGAAGAATTCGCGAGAATTAAAAAGGCAGCCGAAAAAATCCAGAACGACAGCCGCGTGCTTATCGTAATCGGCATCGGCGGTTCTTATCTCGGCGCAAGAGCGGCTATCGAGGCGCTGAAGTCCTCGCTTTACAACTCGCTCAAAAAGAAAACTCCCGAGATTTATTTCGTTGGTCAGAGCCTCTCGCCTACTTATTTAAATGAGGTAATTTCTCTCGTTGACGGAAAGGATTTCTCGGTTAACATTATCTCCAAGAGCGGCACCACAACCGAGCCTGCGCTTGCTTTCAGAGTTTTCCGTGATTTGCTTGTTCAGCGCTACGGCGAGGAGGGCGCAAAGTCCAGAATTTACGCGACAACCGATAAGGCTCGCGGCACTCTCAAAGAGTTCTCCGACAAGATGGGCTATGAAACCTTTGTTGTTCCGGACGACGTTGGCGGAAGATATTCCGTTCTGACTGCGGTTGGTCTGCTCCCGATTGCCTGCGCGGGCTGCGATATCGACGCTCTTATGGAGGGCGCGGCAGCTGCAAGAGAGGCTTACAAGGACTGCGATATCGAAAAGAACGACTGCTGCAAGTACGCTGCGCTCAGAAATATCCTTTACAGAAAAGGCAAGAGCGTTGAAATGCTGATAAGCTACGAGAACTCCTTCGCGATGATGGCGGAGTGGTGGAAGCAGCTCTTCGGCGAGAGCGAGGGCAAGGACGGTAAGGGAATTTACCCGTCAAGCGCGGTTTTCTCCACCGATTTGCACTCTCTCGGTCAGTTCGTTCAGGACGGCTCGAGAATTATGTTTGAAACGGTAATCCAGTTCGGAAAGCCGCAGAAGGAGCTGTTCCTCCAGGACGAGCCGAGCAACCTCGACGGACTCAACTTTCTGTCCAACCAGAATATGTCCATCGTCAACAGAAAAGCGTTTGAGGGCACGGTTCTCGCGCACACCGAGGGCGGCGTGCCGAATATCGTTCTCGAAGTGCCCGAGCTTAACGAGTTCGAGCTTGGCTGGATGATTTACTTCTTCGAGAAGGCTTGCGCGCTCAGCGGCTATATGCTCGGCGTAAACCCGTTCAACCAGCCCGGCGTTGAGAGCTACAAGAAGAATATGTTCGCGCTTCTCGGCAAGCCCGGCTACGAGGACCAGAAGGCAATTCTCGAAAGAAAGCTCGGAATTTAATTTAGGCAAAAATTGTAAATATAACATATACGGAGGTTTATCATTATGGTTAAAATTATCACCGGAAAAAGAGGTTCGGGCAAGACCAAGCTGCTCATCGACGCAATTCACAACGCAGAGAAGCAGTCCAAGGGCAACGTTGTTGCAATTCAGAAGGGCTCTTCGCTCAACACGGACATTACCTACAAGGTAAGACTCATCAATATCGAGGACTACGCAGTAAGCGGCGTTGACGCTTTCTACGGCTTTATCGCGGGCATTCTGTCGTCCGACCACGACTGCACAGATATCTTCGTTGACGCAACCCTCAAGATTACCGGCAGAGATTACGCAAAGGTTGGCGAAATGTTCGAGGCTCTCGCAAAGATTTCCCCCGACACCACCATCACCTTGACCGTTTCCGCCTCTTCCGGGTTGATTACC
>SFLN01000057.1 GCA_004554555.1 [Eubacterium] saphenum
TGAATCCTCCTTGTGGTCATTGTTTTTTGCCCTTCTGTAACTTTATACGATGAATTTCACCGAAGGGATAATATTTTTTCAAGATTTTTTAAGAATTTTTTATTCTTTCTTTTTCATCGGCATCATCAAGGCGCTGACGGGCAACAAGCTCCGCGAAAAATCCGTTTTTGGCAATAAGCTCGTCATAGGTTCCGTCCTCGATAATTTTTCCCTTGTCCAAAACGATAATCCTGTCGCACTGCTTAATCGTGGAAAGTCTGTGCGCGATAACAATTCTCGTGCACTTCAGCGAGTCAAGCGACTGCGAAACCTTTTTCTGCGTGATGTTGTCGAGAGCGCTTGTCGCCTCGTCAAACATCAGAATTTTCGGCTTCGGCGCAATCGCTCTGGCAATCATCAGCCGCTGGCGCTGTCCGCCCGAAATTCCTCCGGAACCCTCGCCGATTTCGGTGGACATTCCCATCGGCATTCTGCGGATATCCTCGGCAATTTCTGCCTTCTCCGCTGCCTCCCAAGCCTCGTCCATCGTCAGCCACGGCGCCGATATCACGATATTTGAATAAATGCTTCCTTGAAACAGCTTTCCGTTTTGCATAACCACGCCCATTTTCCTGCGCAGCGATTTGAGGTCAATGGTGTTTATCGACTTTCCGTCGTAATAAATCTCGCCCTTCTGCGGCTTCTCAAAACCGAGGAGTATCCGCATAAGCGTGGATTTTCCGCAGCCCGTTTTCCCGACAATCGCCACATACTGCCCCGGGCGGATTTTCAGCGACAAACCGTCCAGAATAAGCGGCATATTCTCGCTGTAACGGAACGAAACGTTGTCCAGCTCAATCCCGCCCGAAAGCCGCGTGACAACCTGTTTCCCCTCGGAAATTTCGGGAACGGTCTGCAAAATTGGCTTTACGATTTCCATTATCGGCTTGAGCTGCGACACCGTGAGCGCAATTCCCGCAAGCGACATAAACGCGCCCGAAACCATTCCGTAAGCGCTGTTGAACGCGTAGTAATCGGCAACCGAAATCTGCGAGCTCACCGCCATATAGTACATAACAATCGTTCCGATAAGCGAAACCGCCGTGTTTAAAACCGCGTTCACCTTGAGGAACATCGGCGGGTTGTAGGTAAGCTGTGCCTGCTTTGCGTAGAGATTTCCCCATTTCGCAAACGCGCGTTTCTCAGAGCCCGAGAGCTTGATTTTCTGCACGCCGCTGATAAGCGAGTAGCTCAAGCCGCTTGCCTTGTCGGACAGCTCCATCTGCTGAAGAGTGATTTTCATCTGAACAACCGCCGAAATCACCGACAAAGCAACCGTTACCAAAATAATTATCAGCGCGGGTACAACAAGGCTCGGTGCAAACACGAAAATCTGCCAGATGTACACAAGCGAGAACACCGACGTAAGTCCCGTTGAGAAGATAACCGATACCAGCAAATCGCAGACTCCGTTTATGTACTGCGCTTTCTCGGCAAGCTCGCCCGAACTGAATTTCTTAAAAAAGTCGGTCGGGAGCGACAAAATTCTCATCATAGTAGCCGCCTGTACCGAAACGTTCATTTTGGTTCTGACGCGCGCGGTGAGAAGCGACTGAACCGACTTCATCAGCATCGTTCCGATAGTCACGCACACCAAAAATGCTGTTATCGCGAAGAAAAGCTGATTGCTGCCCGAGGTGATAACCGTGCCGAAGATTATGTTGTTAAACCGCGGCACGAACATTCCGAGAATTGCCACAACAAGCGCCGATATGCCGATTGTGACAAAATCCGCAGGACTGAGCGTGCCGATAATGTACTTCATCAGCCCCCGCACTCCCAGCTCCTTCAGCGGAAACGGCTTGTAAAACGCGATTGCTTCCTCATCGAAGAGCTTTTGGTTTTTGCGGTTGATTTTCTTTTTCTTGCCCGTTTTGTAGTCGAAAAAGCTGTACCCCGAAAGTCCAGTCGGGATAAGCGCGACAATCCGCCCGTCCTCTTTCATTGTCGCGAGCATTGCCCCGACAGCGTCCTTGTACCAGCCGTCCGAGAGGACAACATTTCTGCGCATTATGCCGTAAGGACGGAGCAGGAACTCAAGAGTATCGTTCATATCCTTGATTTCGTTCGGGACATCGCGCGTCTTGACGTGGTAATATTTCAAAATCTCGTCAATCGCGTCCTTTGTGACAATTCGGTCATCGTTGAGCGCCTGGGAGAGCTTTTTCCCCATAATCGCGCCCGCCATATTTATAAAGGTATCGGCGAAAACATCGTTGTCGTTTTGCTTGCGCTGTTTGATTTGCTCGTCAAACCAACCCATATTTCCGCCCCCTTACTCGTTTGATACAAGCTGCGTGTACATCCCGCCTTTGGCGTAAAGCTCATCGTGAGTGCCGCGCTCGACAACCTTGCCGTAGTCCATCACGATAATTTCATCGCAGTCGCGGATTGTGGAAAGCCTATGCGCGACAACAATACAGGTTATCCCTCTGTCCTTTATCGACTGCACAACCTCGCTCTCGGTTTTCGCGTCAAGAGCGCTTGTCGCCTCGTCAAGAATGATAATCGTGGGGTCCTGGGCAAGCACTCGCGCGATTTCCATACGCTGGCGCTGTCCGCCCGAAAAATCCTTTCCGCCCTCGGTTATTTTGTACCGATAACCGCCGTCGCGCTGCATAATATCCTCGTGCAGGTGAGCGTCGCGCGCCGCCATTATCATCTCGAAATCCTCGATGGTGTCGTCCCACATCTTGATATTTGCGGCAATCGTGTCCTCGAACAGAATTATATCCTGGTCAACCACGGCAAGCGAGCCTGTGAACACGCTCCTGTCGATATCGGAAATCGGCTTCCCGTCAAACAAAATCTCGCCGCTCCACGGCTTATAAAGTCCCGAAATCAGCTTCGCAAGCGTGGATTTTCCGCAGCCCGAGCTGCCGACAAACGCAACTCTGCTGCCGGGCTTAAGCGTGAGGTTGAAGTCCGTAATCAGCGGCTCGGCAAGCTTTGAGTAGCCGAAAGTCACGTTTTTCATCTCAATATTTCCCGAGAGCTTTCCGTACTTCGTGTCCTCGGAAACCGCTTCGTTATCGTAATTCACATCGGTCGGATATTTCATAACGTCCTCGACGCGCTCCATTTCCGTGCGCATTTCCTGGAGCGTCTGCCCCGATGAAATAAGGCTCATCGCGGGCGCGGTGAACGAGGTCAAAAAGCCCTGAAACGCCATAATCATACCAACGGTGAACTCGCCGTTCATCGCGAGAAAAACGCCTATCATCATCACGGCAACGCTCGTGAGCGAGTTTACAAGCGACGGAATCATTCCGAGCATCTGGTCAAGCTTTGCGAATTTCACCTGCTGGGTGTTCACGCTTGCCTGATACCCCGACCACTTCTCGAAAAATCCGTTTTCCGCGCCGCTCGCCTTAATCGTTTCAATCATCTCGATACCCGAAACGGTTGTTCCCGCGAGCTTTCCTGCGTCACGCATCTGAACGCGCGTTATATTCACGCGTTTTTTCGAGATTATGTTCGATACAATCAAATTGACGAAGATTGAAGCAACGCCGATAAGCGTGAGCAAAACGCTGTACCGCAGCATCACGACAAGATAGAAAACCATCATAATCGTGTTCAGCGCAAGCGGCGCGAAGGTGCTTACAAGGTTTTTCGCGATGCTTGCGTTTGAGGACTGGCGCTGCTGGATATCGCCCGCCATACGCTGCGAGAAGAACTCCATCGGCATTCTCAGAACCTGCCACATAAACGACGAGCTGCCCACGATGTCGAGCTTTCCGTTTATCCTGAGCGAGTACACCGCCTGTATCCACGCCGCAATAAGCTGTATAATCGCAAATCCCGACAGCATAAGTATAAACGGCACGAACCACTCGGGGTTTTCGCCCGTGAGTAAACGGTCGAGGAAAACTCGCGAAAACGCGGGATTTATCACGCCGATAAGCGAGGTTATAAGCGAAGTGAGCACGAAAAACTTGACCGCAGTTCCCGCGCCCTTGAGCCTGCTTTTCGCGAACGAGAGCATTGACTTGGGCTTGCCGCTCGGCTGAAAATCCGCGGTCGGCTCGAACATAAGGCAAATCCCCGTGAACGCCTCGTCAAACGTTTTCATCGACACGGTCACAGTGCCGCGCGCGGGGTCGTTTATCACAGCCTTGTCGCCGCGAAAACCGTTGAGAACGACAAAGTGGTTGAACTCCCAGTGGATAATGCACGGGAATTTCCCGACCTTTCGCAAATCCTCCGGTTCATAGCGATAGCCCTTTGCGGTTAAACCGTAGCTTCTCGCGGCGCGGACAATATTTCGTGCATTTGAGCCGTCGCGCGATACACCGCAGTCCGAGCGCACCTGCTCCAGCGGAATCCACTTCTCATAATACGCGAGAATCATCGCCAGAGAAGCCGCTCCGCATTCGAGCGCCTCCATCTGCATTACAACGGGAACCTTGCACACGCCCTTGGTTACGGGCTTTTTGACGGCAGCCTTTTTTTACTTCATCAGCATTTCCTCAATTCATCACAAAAGAAATCGGCGAAACGCTGTTTGTGATAATTTTCGCATTGTAGGTTCCGCTTTCAATCGGTGCTTTTGCCGTCACCTCGTACACCCATTCGCCTTCCTTGAGTTCACCGACATACATTGCGTAGGAGTCGAAATTCTCGTCCACCTCAATCGGCGTTTTGGCAATTCCCGAAATCTCGTAATCCCCGCCGTTTACGGAGATTTTCATACCCATTTTGACGGTTTTTATATCTTCATCGGCAACGTAGCAGGTGAGCTTTCCGTCGCGGCACACTCCAACGGTATCGATAACCGTGTCGAGCCGCCCGAAAATTCCCCAGACGCACACTCCCGCGAGAATAAACACAACTGCCGCGAGTATCATCCACACGCTCGGGTTCGACACGCGAACGTAGTCGTTGAGCTGCTCGGGGGACGAAATCCGCTCCACGCTCTTTTGTCTGAAAACCTGCTTTTCCGTTTTGTTATCCATCTTGCTCTCCTTTTTGCTCGGCGCCGTTATATTTCAGATAAACCATTGTGATATCGTCAAACTGCGGCGCTTCTCCGACAAAAGCGTCCACGTCCGCCTTAACCGCATTGCAGACAGCCTCTGCGGGCAAATCGTGAAGCGTGTTCATAAAATTCAGCAGCCGTTCTTCACCGTACAGCTCGTTTTCGGAATTTGTCGCCTCGGTCACGCCGTCGGTGTACAGGAAAACCTCGTCGCCCTCGCCGAGCTGAAGCTCGTTTTTGCGGTACTTCAAGCCCTCCATTCCCGCCAGAACAAATCCCGCGCGGGATTTCAGGTACTCAAAGCTGCCGTCCTTGTGGCGAATGAGCGGCGGGTTGTGACCTGCGTTTGCGAACTCCACAAGCCCCGTTTTGATGTCAAGAACGCCCATCCAAGCCGTGACAAACATCGCCGCGTCATTGTTTTCGCAGAGCTTTGCGTTGGCTGAGGTAAACACCTCGTTCACCTCGCAGCCGGTTTCCGCGAAGCTCTTGAGCAAGGTCTTTGAGGTCATCATAAACATCGCCGCGGGAATTCCCTTTCCCGAAACGTCCGCAATCAGAAACGCCAGCTTATCCTCGCCGACAAAGTAGAAATCGTAGAAATCGCCGCCTACCTCTTTCGCGGTGTCCATTGAGGCGAAAATCTCAAATTCCGTCTTGTTCGGGAACGGCGGGAAAACGCTCGGGAGCGCAGAATGCTGAATTTGCCGTGCAAACTCAAGCTCCTTGTCAATGCGTGCGGCAGCCTCGGCGATGTAGCGCTTGAGCGTGACGACGGTTGAGTTTATGTCATCGGAGAGCGAAGCAAACTCCGAGTTTGAGCGAACGTCAACCACTACGTTCAAGTCGCCGTTTGTGATTTGCGCAAGCGAGTCGTTCACGCGGTCAATGTTGTCCACAACCAGCTTTTTGATGAGAACATAAACCAGCACAAACAACATTCCGAAGATGATGAACTCCATAAAGACGGTGACATAAACCGAAACATCGCGCGAGAACACTGCCTCATCGACAGGCATAAACGCAATTATGTAATAACCCTCGGTTGTGGTGTACATCATGAAATACTGCCTGCCGCTGATTTCGCAGTCGGCGCGCTGTCCCTTGACAACGCTGTCCCTGTCGTACTTAATCCCGGAAAAATCGCGGATAATGCTCTCGCCGTCCGAACGGCTGCTCACGATTTTTCGGTCCTCATCGGCAATGATGATAAAGCCGTCCTCGCCGATATGACGGTTTTTGGTTGCCCCGAGAACCTGCTCGTCGATATCCTTCTGGAAGTGCTCCGCGTCGTAGGCAACCTGCACAAAGCCGCCTCTCTCCAGCACAACTCCCGCGTACTTTCGCCAGATATTCGAGTTTGACGAGGTGGGCTGATAGCTTTGAACATACTCGGTTGTTTTCCCGTCAAGAAGGACGAGGAACTCGGCTGACTGCTTGCCGCCGTTCATATTGTAATTCACAAAACCATCGTAGGTTGACGCCGAAACAACGCCGCGCTGGTCGATAATATTTATCTCGGCAACATCGAACATTTCGGCAATATCCTTTAGCGACTCGCTGTCGGAAACACCCGTAACGTTTATCTCTTCGGCAACCTCTCGCGTAACCGAAAGCAAATTCTTGTCCGACGCGTCCGCGATATCCTGCTTCACGTCCGCGAGGTTCAGACTGATAAGATTTTCCGCGTCGCTCTCGGACAGCTGCGTCTGCAAAACCCACGAGAAAAGCGTTGTACACAAAAATCCGACAACCAGGCACACCAGCAGCCAGCGCTGAAAGGTCTGCGAGATTTTTTTCAGCTCGTGGTGTTTTTGGGGGGTTGAGTTGCCGAGGATTGAAATCAAAAGCACCGCAAGCATTACAGAAAGGCTGTTGAGCGAAATCATCGGTATCGAGCAGAATTGCACGAATGAAAACGCGTGGTGAACGTCGGACATATTCGTAAGGAAAATCATCAGCATGTGGATTACCTCGGTAATCATACCGATGGCAAGTCCGAAATACCACGTCGGCTTTTTGTTGTCGAACATATATTTTCGGCAAGCCGCCGCGAAAAGTCCCGCGAGAATTGTCGCGACGGTGCAGGCGAGCCTTGTGTACTCGCCGCCGCCCCACAAGGTCGAAAACCAGCGCTCAACGCCGCCGATAACGCCCGAAATTATACCCGCAGGCGCACCGAAGATAAGTCCCGCGCAAATCGGCGCGCTGTCGCGGACGTTTACGATAGCGCCGCCCATGTCCACGCCGAACTCCGTTGCACAAACCGCAAGCAGTCCGAAAATCAACCCGAGCACAATCTGCTTCGGGACATATTTCATCTTCCCGAACGCCGTGTTTTTGTCAATTATGTATAAAACAACACTAACCGCCGTCGGCAGCAGCCCGACAGCAACAAGCTGTAAAAAAGTAGTCATTTTCTTCTCCCCGTTAACTTCACTAAATAATGTCCGAAATGGTACAAATACACTTATAATTATACCACATTTTCACTGTTCTTGTCAAGCAAAACCAACCAAGCTCTCTGTTAAAATATCACAAATCTATGTGAAAATTTTCGGAAATATTTTCATATTTTTTTCAAAATATGGTATAATTAATCAAAATATTTTTTGAAATTTCCCGACAAAACGACAGCTTCAATCGTTATCATAATGTAAGAAGGATTCTCCGATGGGAACAACTTTCAAAACCGATGAAGAATTCGAGGCGTTTTACGAGCGCCACCGGAAATACGTCTATCGATTATGTATGACTTATATGAAATCAGCCGCCGATGCCGAGGACTGCACCGAGGACGTGTTCGTGAAAGTGCTGAACGGGAAATTTGAGTTCACCGATGAGCTGCACGAGCGAAAATGGCTCACGGTTACCGCGATAAATCTCTGCAAGGACAGGCTGAAAAGCCGGAAACGCAAGGCGGTTGTGGCGATTGACGATGAGCCGGAGCAAGCCGCTCCTCTCGAATATGGCGGATATTGACCCCGCTCAGCTTGAAAGCTATACAGCAAAGCAGTCGGCAATCACCGCGGTTTATCCCGACACGGTTCTTGTGATGAAGTGCAAGTCGGGTTACGCGGATACCGCTGTCGATATCCTCAACGAAAATTATGCGCGCACAATCAGCTACATCAGGCAATATCCGTTCGGCGTGGCAAAGGTTGAGGGCGCGCGGCTGTACAAAATCGGCGATATCGTGATGTTTATTCTCGCGGGAAACAGCGCCGATTCCGACGCGACCGCCGAGGACGAAGCAAAGCTTGCCGCTTCGGAATACGAGAAAATCGACAATGTGATAAAATCGATTTTCGGCACGCTCCCCAAGAACCTCGCCGTTATCAAAGAGCCCGAAATTCCAGACAACGGCGGTTTTGATAACTTTGAAGATATGCCGATAATCGGAGGATCAGATGGTATTTTCAAGCCTGTCGTTTCTGTTTGTGTTTTTGCCGGCGGTGCTGCTGGTGTATTTTGCGGTGCCGCGCCAAGGCAAAAACGCCGTGCTGTTCGCGTTCAGCCTGCTGTTTTACGCGTGGGGCGAGCCGATTTACGTTCTGCTGATGATTTTCTCGACAATTCTCGACTACACCTGCGGCAGACTTGTCGAAAAGCACCGCGGCACGCCAAAGCAAAAAATCGGGCTGCTGATTTCGGTGATTATGAACATCGGTCTGCTACTGCTCGTCAAGCGCCGCAAACGACAATCGCGCGATTACAATCGAGTGCGCTTCGGACACGAAAGAGCCGTTTGCCGTGAACGATAAAGTTTACGCCGCGCTGATTGATTTGCTTGTGGATATCTGCAAGCGAAACGGTATTCCGAAGCTGCTTTGGCGCGCGGACAAGTCGCTCATCGGTCAAACGGACAAGCAAAATATGACCGTCCACCGCTGGTTTCACTCTGGCAAGAGTTGCCCGGGAACGTACTTATACGAGCGCATGGGACAGATTGCCGATGATGTCAACAAGCGGCTTTGCGGTAAACTTTACCGCGTGCAAATCGGCGCGTTTTCCTCTAAAACAAATGCCGAGAATTATCTCGAAAAAGCGAAAAAAGCCGGCTTTGACGGGTTTATAGTCGAGGTCGAGAAATAACAAAAAACAGGCGTTCCCCGATAAGAACGCCTGTTAATTTTATGCTTTTTTCATAAGGTCGGCTAAGGTTATCCCGTTGAAAAAATCCTTTGTAAGCTCGCTGTACTTTTTCCACATCGGGAGAGTTCGGCATTCCTCGGAGCGCTCGCACTTTTCGTCCTTGCACTCAAGGCAGGAAACCGGCGCCAGACCGCCCTCGGTGAGCGACAGAATTTCCCCGACAACGTACTCCTCGGGTGCGCGGTTCAGCCGATAACCGCCGCCTTTTCCGCTCATTCCGTCAACGATTTTGTTCTTGATGAGCACCGGCATAATCTGTTCGAGATATTTCTGCGAAAGTCCCTGCCGCGCCGCGATTTCCTTCATCGGCGTGTAATTTCCGCTCGGGTGCTCGGCAAGGTCGATGAGAACCCTCAAAGCATAACGCCCTCGTGTCGTTATCATAAGCCTCTCCCTTTTCGGCGCCGTTTAGTCGGCAAACAGCGGTGTTGACAGGTATCTGTCGCCCGTGTCGGGGAGCAGAACAACAATGTTCTTGCCCGCGTTTTCGGGACGTTTTGCAAGCTCTAATGCCGCGTGAACAGCCGCTCCCGAGGAAATTCCCACAAGAACGCCCTCTTTTCTGCCGATAAGTTTACCCGTTTCAAAAGCGTCGTCATTTTCAACGGTTATGATTTCATCGTAAACCTTGGTGTTCAGAATTTCGGGAACAAAGCCCGCGCCGATACCCTGAATTTTATGCGCTCCCGCAACGCCTTCCGAGAGAACGGGAGAGCTCTTCGGCTCAACCGCGACAACCTTGACGTTCGGATTTTTCGACTTCAGATACTCGCCGATACCGGTAATCGTGCCGCCCGTGCCGACGCCCGCGACAAAAATGTCAACCGCGCCGTCAGTGTCCTCCCAAATCTCGGGACCGGTGGTTTTGCGGTGCGCCTCGGGGTTCGCGGGATTGGTGAACTGCGACGGGATAAAGCCGCCGGGGATTTCCTTGGCAAGCTCCTCAGCCTTGGCAATCGCGCCCTTCATTCCCTTTGCACCCTCGGTGAGGACAAGCTCCGCGCCGTACGCTTTCATCAGCTGTCTGCGCTCAACGGACATCGTTTCGGGCATTACTATGATAATGCGATAACCGCGCGCTGCCGCCACGGACGCAAGACCGATACCTGTGTTGCCGCTTGTCGGCTCGATGATAACGGAGTCCTTCGTAAGCAAGCCCTTTGCCTCCGCGTCGTCAATCATCGCCTTTGCAATTCTGTCCTTGACAGAGCCTGCGGGGTTGAAATATTCAAGCTTTGCGATAAGCTTTGCGTTAAGTCCAAGCTCCTTTTCAATGTGAGCAAGCTCAAGAAGCGGGGTTTTGCCAATAAGTTCATCTGCGGATTTGTAAATGTTAGACATAATAATCTCTCCTTTAATTTCAATTACTGAACAGCTTTAAATGCGGCGTCAAGCGCGGCAATAAGGTCGTTTATGTTCTCAATGCCTATCGAAAGGCGAATGGTGTTGGGCTTGATACCCTGCTCGGCGAGTTCTTCCTCGGTGAGCTGGGAGTGGGTTGTGCTCGCGGGGTGAATTACCAGCGATTTCACGTCGGCAACGTTCGCAAGCAGCGAGAAAATGCCGAGATTATCGATGAATTTCTGCGCGGTTTTGTCGTCGCCCTTAATTTCAAAGGTGAAAATCGAACCGCCGCCGTTCGGGAAGTACTTCTTGTAAAGCTTGTGGCTCGGCTCGGTTTCAAGCGACGGGTGGTGAACCGCCTCAACCTGCGGGTGATTGTTGAGATACTGCACGATTTTCAGCGCGTTTTCAACATGACGTTCAACACGCAGCGACAACGTTTCCAGTCCCTGTAAGAATATAAACGCGTGGAACGGCGAAAGCGTTGCGCCGGTGTCGCGAAGAAGAATTGCGCGAATGTAGGTAACGAAAGCAGCTTTTCCCGCGGCTTGCGCAAACGAAACGCCGTGATAGCTGGGGTTCGGCTCGGAAATCCACGGATACTTGCCCGAAGCCGCCCAGTCGAAGCCGCCGTCTACGATAACGCCGCCGATTGCCGTTCCGTGACCGCCGATGAACTTGGTTGCCGAGTGAACGACGATATCCGCGCCGTATTTCAGCGGGTTTACGAGATAAGGCGTTGCAAACGTCGAGTCAACAACAAGCGGAATTCCGTGCTTGTGAGCAACCTTTGCCACTTCCTCGATATCGATGATGTTGGAGTTCGGGTTGCCGAGAGTTTCGATGAAAATTGCCTTGGTGTTGGGCTGAATTGCGTTCTCAAAAGCGTTTTCCTCATCGGGGTCAACAAACGTCGCCGTAATTCCCGAGGAAAGCGGGAGAGTGTGCGCGAGAAGATTGTATGTACCGCCGTAGATTGTCTTTGAAGCCACGATATGCTCGCCGCTTCTCGCAAGAGCCGAGATTGTGTAGTTTATCGCGGCAGCGCCCGAAGCGGTTGCCAGAGCGGCTGTACCGCCCTCGAGAGCGGCAATTCTGCGCTCGAAAATATCCTGCGTGGGGTTTGTGAGTCTGCCGTAAATATTGCCCGCGTCACGCAGTCCAAAGCGGTCTGCGGCGTGCTGAGAGTTGTGGAAAACGTAAGAGGTGCTCGCGTAAATCGGCACGGCACGCGCGTCGGTAACGGGGTCGGCGGTTTCCTGACCTATGTGGAGCTGTTTGGTTTCAAAGCTCCAGTTTTCGGGGTTTTTAATATCGGACATTGTGATTTCCTCCTGTAATTTTGTTTTTTATTAACTTCATTTTTTCGCCGTCAACACATTCGGCTATGGGAAAAAGAGGAAATCCTCATACATCGTTCGTTAAATCGGGTAATTCGCAGGCTTGTCATAAGCAACCTCCTTCGTTGAATTTTCCCATCTGTTTAGTAGGTTAATATGATTATATCACTATTTACCTACTTTGTCAATAGGTATTTGGAAATTTTTTTAAAAAATTTTTTGTTTGTCGAAAGAATGCGGATTTATAAGCACAAAAATCGCCCCAAGCTCAAACTCGGGGCGAAATCTTTAGATT
>SFLN01000058.1 GCA_004554555.1 [Eubacterium] saphenum
TCCGGGGGCTCCAGAGGGGCCACCCGGACGCCGTTTTTCGTGACGGGAGAAGAAGTTCGTGAGCTTCTCGAAAACTGCCGCCGCGTTCCCGAACAGACCGTTCTGAAACGCAAATGATTGAAAGGAAGATAAATATGTACACTTGCAGCAAGGCTAGAATGGAAGATAAAATCAAGACTTTTTCGAAGTTCGGTGACGCAGGTCACGGCGGTATCACCAGATACTCGCTCTCTCCCGAGGCGATTATGGCGAGAAACGAGTTCAAAAAGCGTATGGAGGCAATCGGCGCGATTATCGAGGTTGACGACGTTGCGAATATGTACGCGACGCTCCCCGGCTCGGACGCGAACGCAAAGCGCATTGTTATGGCTTCGCACTGCGACTCCGTAAAGAACGGCGGCAACTATGACGGTATTCTCGGCGTTATGTCAGCGATGGAGGTTCTCGAAACGGTTTACGAGCAGAAAATCCCCCACAAGCACCCGCTCACCGCGATGATTTGGACAAACGAGGAAGGCTCGCTTTACCCGCCCGCGATGATGTGCTCGGGAATTGTGTGCTACGACTATCTCCCCGAGGATATCAGATGCAAGTTTAAGTACGAGGATATGATGAACAGCAAGTCCATTCTCGACAGCACCAAAACCTTCGGTGAGGCGCTTGACAAGTCGGGCTTCAAGGGCGACAAGAAGTTCAGACTTTCCCCCGACAACTATCAGTATTACTTTGAAACTCACATCGAGCAGGGACCTATTCTCGAGGACAACGGGAACGATATCGGTGTTGTGGACTGCGTTTTGGGTATGTTCAACTATCGTCTGAAGTTCTATGGTCAGACAACCCACGCGGGCACTTTCCCGATGCCGAAGCGCCGTGACGCGTTCTATGCGGCTTCGCAGGCGCTCTGCTATCTGCACGAGGAAATCGACAAGCTCGGCTACACCGACTTGGTTTACACCACAGGCGAGGTTGTTTGTCACCCCTGCGTTCACACCTGCGTTCCCGATTACTTCGACTTCTCGTTTGACTCACGTCACGAAAATCCCGAGGTGCTCGAAAAGGTGCTCAATATCGTAAAGAGCTGCGCGGAAAAGACCTGGAGCGGCTGCACCTGCGAGGTTGTAAAGGCTTGGAACAGAGATACCGTTTACTGGGACAAAAAGCTTGTCGGCTATGTAAAGCAGTCCTGCGAGGAGCTTGGCGTAAAGCATCAGTACATTCACTCGGGCGCAGGTCACGACGCGCAGTTTGCCGCGTATATGCTCCCCGCAACGATGATTTTCGTTCAGAGCAAGGACGGTCTTTCCCACTGCGAACCCGAATTTTCGAGCGTCGAGCACTGCACAGAGGGCGCAAGCGTTATGCTTAACGCCGTTCTCAAAGCGGACGAGGACTGACTTGACATTATTCGCGAAATGTGATATCATAGGGGCGGAGTTCACTTCGCCCTTATTTTACGGAGGATAGTTATGAGCAGAGAATTTTTGATGCCGCGCTATGTTGTGACCGGTGAAAACGCGCTTGACGGTGCGGCGAAATATTTTGAGAAAATGGGCAAAAAAGCGCTGATTATAACGGGAGCGGTTACCGTGAAATCAGACAGCTTCGCGGCGCTTGCGGCGGCTCTCGATAAAGCGGGAGTTGCTCACGCGGTATTTTCGGATATCCACGGCGAACCGACCGACGCTACGGTTAACGCGGCGCTTGCGGCTTACCGTGAGCAGGGCTGCGATTGTTTCGCGGCAATCGGCGGCGGCAGCGCGCTTGACACAATGAAAGCGGCGGCTGTTCTCGCGGCAAAGGGCGGGAAAATCGCGGATTATATGGGGAAAACGATTGAGGGCGAGCTGCCGTTTATGGCGGCAATTCCCACGACCGCGGGCACGGGCTCGGAAACAACGCGGTTCACCGTCATCAACGACACTGCAACCGATGTTAAAATGCTGCTTGGCGGTGCGCCGCTGATACCCGACCTTGCGATAATTGACCCGAAATTCACGGTTTCCGCGCCGAAAAGCATTACTGCGGCAACCGGTCTTGACGCGCTTACCCACGCTATCGAAAGCTACACCTCGAAAAAGGCGCAGCCGCTCACCGACGCGGTTGCCCTGTCGGCGGTAAAGCGCATTTTCAAGTACCTGCCCGCCGCTTACAAAAACGGCAGCGACCTTACTGCACGCAGCGAAATGTCTGTCGCAGCATTTGAGGCGGGAATTGCGATAAACAACGCTTCCGTCACCATCGTTCACGGAATGAGCCGACCTATCGGCGCGAATTTTCACGTCCCGCACGGCATTTCAAACGCGATGCTTCTTGAAAAGTGCCTTGCGTTCGCGCTGGACGGGAATTACCCGCGCTTCGCGGAGCTTGGCAGAGCTATCGGCGCTGCGGACAGCTCCGATGACGACAAAACCGCCTCGGAAAAGCTCCTCGGCGCGATAAGGGAGCTTTGCGCGGTGTGCGAAATCCCTACGCTTGCGGGCTACGGTATTGACAGGGAGCGGTTTTTCGCGGTTATCGACAAAATGTCCGAGGACGCGGTTAAGAGCGGCAGCCCCGCAAACACAGTCAAGCCTGTTTCCGTTGATGACGTCAAGGCAATTTACCGCAGCTTGTGGGATTAAATCGGGAATTTTCTTATAAAATAACGGCGCAGTCGGATTTCCCAACCGCGCCGTTTTGTTAGTTTAACTTGCCTGCCGAGTTTTCGCGCTGTAATTCGTGTGAAAAATCGTGCGGGTTCTCGGCAATATGTTGACAATTCACAAAAAATCGGCGCAGCTGGATTCCACAACCGCGCCGTTTTTGTTAGATTAGCTTACTTGTAGAGCTTCTTCGCGCTGTAATTCGTGTGAAGAACCTCGTGTGCCTTGTGCGAGTTAGGCTCGCCGAAGAACTCCTTGTAGAGCGTCTGGATATCGGGATTTTCGTGAGAACGGCGCTGAGCGCATTTCTCGTCAATTCCGTAAAGAACCTCGGCTCTCTTTGCGCGGATATCGGTGAAGTTGCGTACAGAAGCGGGCTGGATAATCTGTCCGCCGCCGTTTACGCAGCCGCCCGGGCAAGCCATGATTTCGATGAAATCGTACTTAGCCTCGCCCGACTTAACGCTCTTGAGCAGCTTCTTGGCATTTGCAAGTCCGCTTGCAACAGCAATCTTAACTTCCTTGCCGGCAACATTGTAGGTTGCTTCCTTGATGCCCTCGGTGCCGCGAACTTCCTTGAAGTCAATCGGAGCGTTGTCGTCCTCACCGGTGAGCTTCCAAACGGCAGTTCTGAGCGCTGCTTCCATAACGCCGCCCGTTGCGCCGAAGATAACTCCCGCGCCCGTGTAGCCGCCGAGAGGCGAATCGCACTGCTCCTCGGGAAGCTCGTTGAACATAATGCCCTCTTTCTTGATGAGGTGAGCGAGTTCTCTTGTGGTAATCGTGATATCAACATCGGGAACACCCGCTGCTGCCTGTCCGTCACGGGCAACCTCGTACTTCTTCGCGGTGCACGGCATAACGGAAACGGAAACGATATCCTCGGGGTTCTTGCCGAGCTTCTGAGCGTAATAGGTCTTTACAACCGCGCCGAACATCTGCTGCGGCGACTTGCAGGTTGAAAGATTCGGGATAAACTCGGGGAAGTAGTTCTCGCAGTAGCGAACCCATCCGGGAGAGCAGGAGGTAATCATCGGGAGAGTACCGCCGTTCTGAACTCTGTCGAGGAACTCATGAGCCTCTTCCATAATGGTGAGGTCAGCGGAGAAGTTGGTGTCGAACACCTTGTCGAAGCCGAGTCTGCGCAGCGCAGCAATCATCTTGCCCTCTGCGTTTGTACCGATAGGATTGCCGAAAGCTTCTGCCAAAGACGCGCGAACCGCGGGAGCTGCCTGTACAACAACCATCTTTGTGGGGTCGGCAATTGCGTCCATAACCTTCTGGGTGTCGTCCTTCTCAGCGAGAGCGCCCGTAGGACAAGCAACGATACACTGTCCGCAGGATACGCAAGCGGTATCAGCCAAATCCATATCGAATGCGGAAGCAATCTGAGTTGCGAAACCGCGCTCGTTTGCGCCGATAACGCCGATTCCCTGGGTAACCGAGCAGGCTGCCACGCAGCGGCGGCAGAGAATGCACTTGGAGTTGTCGCGGTACATATGAGCCGCGCTGTAATCGATGTCGGGAACGGGGTTTTCGCCCTCGTACTTGGTTATGTCAACGTCATACTCAACGCAAAGCTCGTTCAGCTCGCAGTTTCCGCCTCTTGTACAGGACAAGCAGGACTTGTTGTGGTTGGAGAGGATAAGCTCGAGAGTTGTCTTTCTGCTCTCGATAACCTTCGGGGAGTTGGTGAAGATTTCCATTCCGTTGTTTACGGGGTAAACGCAGGCTGCTACGAGTGAACGCGCG
Organism: [Eubacterium] saphenum; assembly: GCA_004554555.1. GTDB lineage: Bacteria > Bacillota > Clostridia > Oscillospirales > Ruminococcaceae > CAG-115. The sequence goes on from SFLN01000058.1 coordinate 4,398, forward strand.
CCCTTTACCTCGACAACGCAGATACGGCAAGCGCCGATTGCGTTAATCTCTTTAAGATAGCACAGCGTGGGAATTTTAATTCCCGCGTATCTCGCCGCTTCAAGAATGGTCGAACCCTCGGGAACAGCGTATTCCACGCCGTTGATTTTTATATTAACCATAGGTTTTTGTCCTTTCGTTCAAACTTTCGTTATGCCTTGACAATAGCGCCGAACTTACAGTTGCTCATGCAGACGCCGCACTTGATGCACTTGCTCTGGTCAATGTGGAACGGCGACTTGATTTCACCGCTGATTGCGCCGACAGGGCACTTCTTGGAGCAGAGCGAGCAGCCCTTGCACTTCTCGGGAACAATCTGAATCTGGAGCAAATCCTTGCAGACGCCCGCAGGGCACTTCTTGTCCTTAACGTGAGCGATATATTCATCTCTGAAGTAGCGCATTGTCGAAAGCACGGGGTTCGGAGCAGTCTGTCCGAGGCCGCACAGCGCGTTGTCCTTGATGTAGTAGCAGAGCTTCTCGAGCTTGTCGAGGTCTTCCATCGTTGCCTTGCCCTTGGTAATCTTGTCGAGCATTTCGTACATTCTCTTTGTACCGATACGGCAGGGTGTGCACTTACCGCAGGACTCGTCAACGGTGAACTCGAGGAAGAACTTCGCGATATCAACCATACAGTTGTCCTCGTCCATTACGATAAGTCCGCCGGAGCCCATCATAGAGCCGATTGAGATAAGGTTATCGTAGTCAATCGGGATATCGAGGTGCTCGGGAGGAATGCAGCCGCCCGAAGGTCCGCCGGTCTGTGCAGCCTTGAACTTCTTGCCGTTCGGGATACCGCCGCCGATTTCCTCGATAACGGTACGGAGCGTTGTTCCCATAGGAACCTCAACAAGTCCGGTGTTGTGGATTTTACCGCCGAGTGCGAATACCTTTGTACCCTTGGATTTCTCGGTACCCATCGAAGCAAACCAGTCAGCGCCGTTGAGGATAATCTGACAAACGTTTGCGTAGGTTTCAACGTTGTTGAGAACGGTGGGCTTGCCGAAAAGTCCCTTTACAGCGGGGAACGGAGGACGCGGACGAGGCTCGCCGCGGTTGCCCTCGATAGAGGTCATAAGAGCGGTTTCTTCGCCGCATACGAATGCGCCTGCGCCAAGTCTGAGACCAAGACGGAAGCTGAAGTTTGTACCGAAGATGTTGTCGCCGAGCAGACCGCACTCTTCAGCCTGCGCGATTGCGATTTTCAGACGCTCAACGGCAATCGGGTACTCTGCACGAACGTAGATATAGCCCTGATTTGCGCCGATAGCGTAGCCTGCGATTGCCATAGCCTCGATAACAGCGTGGGGGTCGCCCTCGAGTACCGAGCGGTCCATAAACGCGCCGGGGTCGCCCTCGTCGGCGTTGCAGCAAACGTACTTCTGGTCAGCGTCCTTAACCAAATCCTTAGCGAGCTGCCACTTCTTGCCTGTCGGGAAGCCTGCGCCGCCGCGTCCGCGAAGACCGGAAGCGAGAACAGTGTTGATAACGTCGTCCTGGGACATAGAAGTGAGAACTTTATAAAGTGCCTGATAACCGTCGCGAGCTATGTACTCCTCGATGTGCTCGGGGGAGATAAGACCGCAGTTTCTCAGAGCAACACGGTGCTGTTTAGCGTAGAAAGCGGTGTCGTTAAGCGACTTGATAACATCGCCCTCAACGGTTTCCGCATAGAGATATTTCTTGACGGGCTGACCGTTTTTGAGGTGCTGTTCAACGATTTCGGGGATATGGTCGGGCTCCATCTTAGAGTAGAACGTGCCCTCGGGGTAAACTATCATAATCGGGCCGAGTGCGCAAAGACCGAAGCAGCCTGTCTTGATGATGTTAACCTTGCCCTCAAGACCGTTCTTTTTGAGTTCTTCCTGGAGCTTTTCGATGATTTTCATCGAACCGGACGAGGTGCAGCCCGTACCGCCGCACACCAGAACGTCCTTAACGCCGTTGTCCTTGCCCTCGACGCGTGTTGCGACAACTTCCGCAGCCGCAGCCTTGACAGCGTTAAGCTCGTCAATTGTTTTAATTACGTTCATTGATGAAATTTCCTTTCTTTCCGGAAACTAGAAATAAAGATTCCTGCCGAAACTCTCGGCAATCCTTGATTTCAGTATTTTATTAGTTGTACTTTTCGAGGATTTTGTCAACATCGTCCACGGTAAGTCTGCCGTAAACGTCCTCGTTTACCGTAAGAACGGGAGCAAGACCGCACGCGCCTATGCATCTGCACGCGTCAAGCGAGAACTTCCCGTCGGGGGTGATTTCGCCGCCTGCAATTCCGAGCTTTTCCTGCAACTTGTTGTAGATATCGCCCGAACCCTTTACATAGCAAGCTGTTCCCAGACAGACGGAAATCTTGTACTTGCCCTTGGGGTTGATGGAGAACTGCGCGTAGAAGGTTACGACACCGTAAACCTTTTCGAGCGAGATATCCATCTCCTCTGCAATAATGGTCTGCACTTCGATAGGAAGGTAGCCGTAAATCTCCTGCGCCTGTTGGAGAATAGGCATCAGCGCGCCGGGATCATTCTTGTGCTCGGCGATGATTTTTCTCAGCTTTTCCTCCTGCTCGGGCGTTCCCGCAAAGGGAACGGCGCTCTTTTTAAAAGCCATTTTTTAGCCTCCTTGATATTTTTTCGGGTTTGTCCCGATGGTTAATAACATTATATTGTAATTATCCACAATACAACCATATCAATTATAACATATCCCGCGAAAAAAATCTACAAAATTCGCGCTGTTAGCGGCACTGTGGGTTGTAGAATTTATGCGGATAATTTTGTGTAATTTGACAAATGCGGGATTTTTTGCCTTTTCAAAAAAACCGCGAAAAACCGCGCTCGACAGCAAAATCAAGCGCGGTAAAACGTTTACAGATTACAGATGTTTCTTGAGGTCAGCCACGCGGTCGGTTTTCTCCCAAGCCACGTTCAAATCTTCTCTTCCCATGTGACCGTATGCGGCGAGCTGCTCGTACTGCGGCTTTCTCAAATCGAGCGCCTTGATAATCGCGGACGGGCGAAGGTCAAACTCCTTGATAACCGCCTTTGCGATATCCTCGTCGGACAGCTTTCCCGTGCCGAACGTGTCCACCATAACGGAAACGGGGTTTGCCACGCCGATTGCGTAAGCGAGCTGGATTTCCGCTCTCTCGGCAAGTCCCGCGGCAACGAGATTTTTCGCTACATAGCGCGCCATATAAGCCGCCGAGCGGTCAACCTTTGTCGGGTCTTTGCCCGAGAACGCGCCGCCGCCGTGACGGGAATAGCCGCCGTAGGTATCGACAATAATTTTTCTGCCGGTAAGACCGCTGTCGCCCATCGGACCGCCGACAACGAAACGCCCTGTCGGGTTTACGAAGTACTTGGTGTTGTCGTCGAGAAGCTCCGCGGGAATTGTGGTTTTGATAACCTTTTCGATGATGTCCGCGCGGATTTGTTCAAGAGAAGCGGACGCGAGGTGCTGCGAGGAAACGACAACCGTGTCGATACGCGCGGGCTTGTTGTCGTCGTATTCAACGGTAACCTGCGTTTTTCCGTCAGGGAGAAGATACGGGATTTCGCCGCTCTTGCGAACCTCGGTGAGCTTTTTCGCAAGCTTATGCGAGAGGCTAATCGGCATCGGCATAAGCTCGGGAGTTTCCGAGCAAGCAAAGCCGAACATCATTCCCTGGTCGCCCGCGCCGATGTCAAAAGCGTTCTCGGAGCGCCCCTCGAGAGCGTTGTTCACGCCCATCGCGATGTCGGGGGACTGCTTGTCGAGCGTTGTCATAACGGAGCAGGTGTTCGCGTTGAAGCCGCTGTCGGGGCTGACGTAGCCGATATCCGTGACCACTTTTCTCACAAGTGACGGAATATCAATCTGCGCTGTTGTGGTAATTTCTCCCATAACCATAACCATACCCGTGGTTGCAGTCGTTTCACACGCAACGCGCCCCATGGGGTCTTGAGCCAAAATCGCGTCCAGAACCGCGTCCGAAACCTTGTCGCAGAGCTTGTCGGGGTGTCCTTCGGTAACGCTTTCCGATGTAAACAGTTTTCTTGTCGTCATTTTTTTCTTCCTTTCACACAAATAAAAAACGCTCACTTTAGGAGTGAGCGGTAAAATCTACTGTCACTCCTCATCTTTCGATTAAAAAATCGCAGGATGTGGCACCTTGCTTATATAATAAGTAGGTTGCCGGGCTTTTAAGGGACCAGTCCCCCGACAGATTATCTGCCTTCAGCCTCTCTTGATAAGGAACACATATAGTATAGCATATATTGTATAGCTTGTCAAGTGTTTTTTCGACAGCGAAAAAATTTCTTTTTCCTCTTGACAAATTGAGGAAGATGTGTTATAATCTCAGTAATGAATATTTTTCAAATGCGTTGAAGAGGAACAAGACCTTGCGCGCTTTTTCAGAGAGCTGCCGTTTGGTGCGAGGCAGCAGGGCAACAAGGAGATAACTCACCTCCGAGCAGAACAGGCGAAGGCGGCTTGAAGAACGGCGGCGAAGTCAGCTTGAAAAAACGGCGGTTGTGGCGGCAAGTTGACGTAAAGCGGCGGTTCGGCAAGATTTTGCGATTAGTCTGTTTCGGGAGCTCCCGTTAAAGAGCAGGTGTTTTATTGAACACCGTGAGGTGTAAAGCGTGAGCTTTGCGCGAACAAAAGTGGTAACACGGGTAATTCTCGTCTTTTGATAAGAACGAGAATTTTTTTTGTTTGAAAGGAGATTTTTATGAAATTTGCAAACAAGTACAAAAGACGTTATTTTATGCCGCCGTTCCCCTGTCTCGACTGGACGAAAAAGGAGTACATCGACAAGCCGCCGGTTTGGTGCAGCGTGGATTTGCGCGACGGTAATCAAGCGCTGATTATCCCGATGAGTTTGGAAGAGAAGCTGGAGTTTTTCGGTTATCTCGTTAAGGTTGGCTTCAAGGAAATCGAAATCGGCTTCCCTGCGGCTTCCGAAACCGAGTATGAGTTCTGCCGCGCGCTGATTGAGAGAAACCTCATTCCCGACGACGTAACCGTGCAGGTGCTCACGCAGAGCCGTGAACACATCATCAAGAAAACCTTCGAGGCGCTGGAGGGCTGCAAGAACGCGATTGTTCACCTGTACAACTCAACCTCCGTTGCTCAGAGAGAACAGGTTTTCAAGAAGTCCAAGGAAGAAATTATCGAGATTGCCACCACGGGCGCGAAGCTGCTGAACGAATATAAGGCGAAAACTCCCGGAAATTTCCGCTTCGAGTACTCCCCCGAGAGCTTCACCGGCACGGAACCCGAGTTCGCGATGGAAATCTGCAACGCGGTTATCGATATCTGGCAGCCGACTCCCGATAACAAGGTTATCATCAACCTGCCCGTAACCGTTGCCGAAAGTATGTCGCACGTTTACGCGCAGCAGGTTGAGTATATGTGCAAAACGCTGCACAACAGGGAAAATCTGGTTATTTCGCTGCACCCGCACAACGACCGCGGCTGCGCTGTCGCTGATACCGAAATGGGACTGCTGGCGGGCGCGGACAGAGTTGAGGGAACGCTCTTCGGTAACGGCGAGCGCACCGGTAATGTCGATATCATCACGCTGGCACTCAATATGTACACCCACGGCGTTGAGCCGAATCTCGATTTGACAAATCTGCCCGAGCTGTGCGCGGTTTACGAGAGATTGACGAGAATGACCGTTTACGAGCGTATGCCGTACAGCGGACAGCTGGTGTTCGCGGCGTTCTCGGGTTCACATCAGGACGCTATCGCGAAGGGTATGAAGTGGCGCGAGGAGAAAAATCTCGAGCAGTGGAATGTGCCGTATATTCCGATTGACCCGCACGACCTCGGCAGAGAGTACGAGGGCGACGTTATCCGCATAAACTCGCAGTCCGGCAAGGGCGGAATCGGCTACATAATGGAGCAGAATTACGGGATTGTTATGCCCAAGAAGATGAGCGAGAATTTCGGCTATACGGTAAAGAGCGTTTCCGACCACGCACACAAAGAGCTGCACCCGTCCGAGCTGTACGATATTTTCAACAACACTTATGTAAATAAGACAACCCGCTTTGCAATCACCGAGGCACATTATAAGCAGGGTGACTGCATTTCTGCCGAAGTTACCGTCAAGAAAGACGGTGAAACGAGAGTGCTCACGGGTACAGGCAACGGCAGACTGGACGCGGTTTCAAACGCGCTGAAGGAAGGCTTGGGCATCGATTACACCATTACAACTTACAGCGAAAATGCAACCGAGCTGGGCTCAAAGTCGAAGGCGATGTGTATGATAGGTATAACCGCCGCGGACGGCAAGGTTTATTGGGGCGCGGGAGTTGATACGGATATTATAAACGCGTCGATTTACGCGCTGGTTTCGGCGATTAATAATGCGGAAATTCTCGGCTAACCAAGCGCAGCGTTATAAATAATAAGAAAAGCTCCGTTTCTCGCGGAGCTTTTGTTTTAGTCATCGTCATCGTAGTCCTTGAATTTACCGTTAAATCGGGCGTTCTCATCGAAAAAGTTGTCGGGATTATCCTGCTTGAATTCAAAGCGATAAAGGCTTTCATCGGGGCTAACGGAAATCTGGTGCTTTTTGTCAAAATCTTCCTCGAAAAATCTCACGATAAATCTAAGCGCAAAAGCAAAAACCAGACAGAAAACCGCCGCGATGAAACCGCCGACGCTCCTTCCGAAATAACTCAATTTAACAACCGAAGCCGCAATCGAAATAAGTCCCGCGACAATTCCGACGATTGAAGCTGCGTTTGTGAGCTGCGGGCGGTTTTCGCCAAATCTTATAACCCTCGCGATAACGTAAATCATCATCACAACAAAAACAATCGCAGGTATGTGTAAAAGCAACAAAAGAGTTTCCATAAATTTGCCCCCCTTTTTTTAAATAAGTATATCACAAACGCGTGCGCAATTCAACAATTTTCATAAAAAATTTTGTAGAAATTGTTGAAATATTTTTTAGTTTATGTTATAATACAATATATAGTGTTTAATTCACTTTTGAAAGGAGTTCTTTTATGAAATGTCCCGAGTGTGGTTGTGAGGAAAGCAAGGTTATCGATTCGCGACCGACGGAAAACAAGGTTCGCCGCCGCCGCGAGTGCATACAGTGCGGCGCGAGGTTCACTACTTACGAAATTATCGAGGAAGTCCCGCTGATGGTCATCAAAAAGGACCACACCATCGAGCCGTTTGACCGCGAGAAGCTGGTTGACAAGCTTTGCCGTGCGACCGTCAAGCGCCCCGTTTCGCTGGAAACGATTGACAATATCGTTGAGGATATCGCAGCGGAGCTGAAAAATTCGCTCACCCGCGAGGTTACGTCGGACAAAATCGGCGAGGCTGTTTTAAAGAAGCTCAAGGAGGTTGACGACGTGGCGTATGTCCGTTTCGCCAGCGTTTACCGCGATTTTAACGACGTTGACAGCTTTGTGAAAATCATTTCCGAGCTGAAAGATAAAAAAGTTTAAAATTTTTTCAAAAAAGGTATTGACAAACGGCAAAAGATGTGTTATAATCTTATGGTGTCACGGAGAGATTTGCGAAAACAAGCGAATTTCAAAGAATTTTAAAAATTTTTTAAAAAATTTGAAAAAAGTGCTTGACAAATGCAAAAAGATGTGATATAATAATCAAGTCGCCGCGAGAGAGCTAAAGAAAAGCGATTAAGCGAGTGACACCTGTTCCTTGAAAATTGAA
>SFLN01000059.1 GCA_004554555.1 [Eubacterium] saphenum
CTCGGAGCATTTATTCCGATTTTTACCTTGTCCTTCGAGATTTCCAGAACCGTAACCTCGATGTTGTCGGCAATCACAATGCTCTCGTCGGTCTTTCGCGTTACTACCAGCATATTATGCCTCCTCGGAATAAACCGGACACTTAAACTCGTAATCCTCGAGTATAACCTGCGCAGCGATATTATCACGCGTGTTGATTACGATAGGACAGCGCAGGTTTATCGTCGTCTTTTTGTAATCATCGGGTACAATCGCTACCGTCAGGCATCTGTAAGGCGTGTTCTCGTCAATTTGCAGAAGAGCCTGCTCCTCGTCCGTGATTTCAAAGCGATAGTCGGGGTAAATCAACATCGGGTCGTAAACCACAAAACAAGGCTCGCATCTCTCAACCGACTGAAGCCACATCGGGAAAACTCCGTCACCCAGCGGGCTTAAAAGCGTGTACTTTTTCGTGTCCTCAAAGCCTATAATTCCATTCGGGATACTGATGATTGTGCTTTCATCAATCTCGGTTTCTCCGAAATCTCTTGTGTTAATCTTCATATTTTTCAGCCCTTCTGGTCAAATACCGGTGGAATGTACGGAGGTTCGTAGTTCGGGTTGGAGCTTGGCGGAACGTAAATCGGACCGCCGATATACTCGATTTCAACCCTCGGTCTGTCGCGGACAATAAGCTCGACGTTGCCGGGGATAAACTCCATCGGGAGGTCGGATTTCAAATCCCAGTCGAAATCCTGCGTGCCCATCTGATACTCAATGTTCAGCTTGCCCTCGTCAAACGTGATATCCGCGCCCTCCTTCGGCAAGAACTCCATTATCGTTTCAACCGTCGCGCCCGCGCGCGCATTGTTTATCGCAATCTCCGAAGGCGTCATTCCTCTTGCAAGCGCGTCGCCGTCCTGCACAACCTTTGCCGTGCCCTGATAAGCAATCGAAAAGCCCTCCTGCGCCTTTTGCTTGAGGATATCGCCGTCCGTCATGTGCCCAGGACCTAAGCTCTTTCGCGCTTCATAAGTGTCGATGTTGAGCTTCATCGGCTCCGCCTGCATAACATAACCGCCGTTTTTGGTGGTGATGTTAACCTTAGGCTGTCTGTCCTCGGCAAATTCAAGCTTTGCGTTCGTAACCTTGATTTCAATCTGAATAGGAATTGTCGTGATTTGCAGCAAGTTTGTATCCATCTGAAACACCCCCTCATTTATCTACCAAATTACTTCATATAGTTAAATATGCTGTTCGGAACAACCTCCGACGCCATCTGCAAACAAGCGTTGTACAACGCCGAGTACGTTTTCAAAAGCGTCGTTTCCTCTTCGAGGTTTGCGCTCTCAAGGTCGTTCTGACGTTCAAGTGAGTTGTACTCGCGGGTCGTCAGGCGGTCGATGTTGAAGCTGATGAAATCCTCGTTGCAGCCGAGGTTCGCTATCTCAACAAGCAGCTTCTCGTTCGCAGAAACAATTCTGTCAATGCAGCCGTTCGCGTACCCGATATCACCGTTTCTCAGCGCCTTTGCCGCGTCAAGAGTGAGCTGAATGTAGTTCGCGGAGTAAATCTTCTCCATCTCAATCGGGTTCTCGTCAGACGTGCCCTCTTCGGTGGACTTTGTTGTCGAGTAAATCGAGAGCGCCTTCGTGGAAGCCTTTATACCGTCCGCTTCCGTGTATGTTACATCATAATTTGTGTTGACAAATTCGCGTTTGAGAGCAGCATTGAGGTTTTCAATTGTGGAACTGATATCGTCCTTCACGCCGTTGAACTTAATGGTCTTTGACGTTGTGCCGACATTTATCGTAACCTCATATTTCTTGTTGTCAACATTGGTCATATCGAGCTTTTTCGTGGTTGTGTTAAACGCGTTGCCCGTGGTGTTGGAAACGGTAAAGGTTGTCGGCTGATTGAGGGTAACCTTTCCGTTCGCGTCAATGTTTGCGCTTCCGGCAAGCGAAGGGGGAATTGCAGCGATAATCTGATTTTTGATTAAGTCGAAATCGTCCGCTTCAACGCCCGTTGCCGTGAACTTGCACTCTTTTGATAAAAAGCCAACGCCCAGCACAAACGTATATTCCTTGCCCGCTTCAAGACCTTTCGCGTTAATAACGTTGCCGTCTTTGAGGAACGAGCTGTCAATCGTTGTCTTGGTGTCGGACAGAACCTTCACGGTTTCGCCCTCGCAGGTGATAACGCCCTTGTTTGCCTCGGTGAACGAAACGTTCGGCTTGTAATCCGTGTCCTTGAAAGCCTCGGTCAGCGCGTACTGGAGATTGTGCAGGGAAGCCTCGTCTGCCTTGTCGGGGTCGAGGTCATCGCCCGCCGCGAACACAACCGTTCTCGTTTCATCGCCGATTGTGACGTTAACCGAGTACTCCTTGCCGGGAACGAGATTTTCCACGTCAAGCTTGTATTTTTTCGTGTAGCCCGAGTCGTTGTCGATACCGAGCTGCTGCGTTCTCTCGGCGAACTTGTTGTTCACCGCGCAGACAATCCCGCCGTTCGTCAGCGAAATCACGCCTTGATTATCGATAATCGGAACTTCATCGCTCTTCTTGAACGCCTCGTCAAGCTCCGCTTGAATATTTTTGAGATTTTCCGCTCTTGCCAAATCGGGGTCAGATTCTGCCGAGCCGTAGAACGTAATCGTTTTCTTCACGTTGTCGGCGAAAACGTCAATGCAGTATTTTCTGCCCGCTTTGATTGTCGTGAGGTCGATATCCGCAACGCCCCTTTCCGCGCCGCAGCCCGAAACCTCCGAACCGTTGAACGAAATGCGCAGCGCCGACTGCTCGTCAATAGCCTGCGTTTGCTGGTCAACATCAATTCCGAGTCCGATATCTCCCACAACAACGTTTGAATACGGGAAAGCCTTCGGGTCGTTCATCGCGTTCAGCGGAACTCCGTGATAAAGCACCGTCGAAGCGTTTCCGTTTGCGTCCTTTTCAATGGTGAACGGGCTTCCGTCGTCGCTTTCGCCGCCGAATATCGCACGCCCCGCAGTATCCGTGTTAAACACCGCGCAAAGCTCCTCGGCGTGCCGCTCGAGCTGCTGCGCGTAGATGTTGTACTCGTCAATGCTCTTGGTCGTGTTGCAAGCCGCGATTATCGTTTCACGAACCGACGCGAGCTTCTCCGAAACCTGCAAAAGCGACGTTTCAGCCTCGGTGTAGAAGCTGTCCGCAACCTTCAGGTTTTCCTTGTACTGCGCCGAAAAATACAGACTTTTTCTGACGTTGAGAGCCTTCGCCGCAGAGAGGGGAGCTTCGCTCGCTCTGTTGAACTTTCTCGTGGACGTGATGCGGTGCATCGTGTCGTTTTTGAGAGAACCAACCCTGTTGAGGTCGCGGTTGAAGCCTCTCATTATAACCGAATTTGTAACTCTCATTTTCCTTTACCTCCGCGGTTTATCACAAGCCAACTCTTCCCGTGCCGTTTATCAGCTTGTCGAGCAGCTCGTCAAGCGTTGTCACAAGTCTTGACGACGCGCTGTACCATTTCTGGTAATTCATCATATTAATGCCTTCCTCGTCCATAGAAGGCGCCGAAACTTCGTCCCTTGCGTCAAGCAGCCCGTCAACCGTAACCTCTGCCGTGTCGTAGCGGCTGGTTTGGTACTGGATTGTCTGTCCCAAACGGTTTGAAATAAACGAAATGTATTCGTAGAAGCTGCCCTGGAAATCGTGGGAATTTCCGAACTCGATATTTGAGTTCTCAAGCTGCGATATCAGATAGATAACGTTGGTGTTCTGAAGCGTAACCGTGCCGTTAACCTCGTCCTGCTTCTCATCGTAGCCGTACTGATACTGTCCGGTAACGGGGTCGAGCTTTCTCACTTGACCTATCATCGTGGGGTCCTGAAGCCACTCGTCCGAAACGTGGATATTTCCCGCAGTCACAAGCGAGCCCTCGGGCTCCGACTTGAACATTCTGCGCGACTCGTCCTCGAAGCCGCCGTTTGCCTTGTTGAACACATCGGCAAGCGTTCTCGCAAACTCGTCTATCGCTGTCTTGAAGTAGGCAATTCCGTAGTTTCCGTTCTGGTGACCGGTCGCGTAAACGCCGTTGCCGTTAATCATATCGTAGTAGCCCTTGAGCTGACCGGAAGCGAGATTTAACTCCTCGCCGCTCTCGAAGAAGAGAATTGCCTGATTATAGATATCGTAATCCTTCATCAGAATGCGGTTCGTCTTGAATTTCTCGCCGTCAACAAGCTCAACATTTCCCATCTTCACGGAATAGGTGCCGTTTGAGTTCTCGGTAACCTCGATATTTCCGTAAGTCGCAAGCTCGTCGATGTACATATTCAGCTCATCGTAAAGCTCGTTCGGACCGTACTCCTCGTTGAAATGCGTTTTCTCTTTTTCAATGCGCTGGTTGAGCACGTTCATCTGCTCGGTGAGGTTGTTGATGTGAGAAACCGTGTCCGTCAGCTCGTTGACGTAGGTCATTTCAACCTCGCGAAGCTGCTTGTCGTAATCGTTGAGCAAGCGGCAAAGGTTGGTCGCGGTGTTCACAACAATTGTCGCAACCTCGCTGCTGTCGGGCTTCTCCATCGAATAGTCCTGAAGCGAGTTGAAGAACTGCTGCGTGAAGTACTGCAAGCCGTCTGTTTCAAAGTTGTCGAGAACGTCCTCGATATCGGAGAGAATTCCAACGTCCTTGTCTGCCTCCGCCTCGATTGCAACATTTTCGCGGTATCTTCTGTCGATGTAAATATCGCGGATTTGGCTCACGCCGTAAGCGTTTACGCCCTGTCCCTGCATCGAGAGATTGCTGTTCGGGCTCGCCCAGCGGAAGCTTGAGTTCACCGAAACGTATTCCGAATACAGGTCAACACGCTGTCTTGTGTAGCCCGGAGTGTTTATATTCGAGATATTGTTTCCGACAATATCGATGTTTTTCTGCGCAAGCTGGAGCGTTCTCTTCTGAACCTCAAAGCCTAAATATGTAGGACGCATATTTCCTCCCCTTTATATCTGTCTTATAACCTGCGCGGACGACTGTCCCGCCTGAACCTTCGCCGCGTTTTTATCGTAAACCTCGGGTTTTTCGAGAATACCCGCGCGCTTCACGAACTCCTTCTGATTATCCAGCTTTCGCTTCACAATCTCGGTTGTCTGCGCGTTAAGCTCGGTTATGTTTGCCGCAAGCTCGGCGAGCTGTCCCGTGAGCATATTGATTTTCGGGCGGTACTCCTCGGGCGCTTCTTCACCAAGCTCCGTGAGCTTTTTATCCTCAATACCGAGACCGCGGAACAGCGCCAGCCTTTTTTCCTCAAGGGAACGGCTTTTCATAATATACGCCTGCTCGTCGTTGAGCGAGTCTGTAAGCCAGTTTATATCGTCGGCTAAGATTTTCGTGTGCTTTTTCATCAGGAAAATCGTCAGCTCACGATAAAAATCGACTTCAATTTCCAAGCACTTTATAAGTGCGTCCGCGGTTCTGTTATCCATAAATTCACCCCGTCGGGCAATCAGCCCATAAGAATGTAGCTTGCGAGCGTCGCAGCGTCAACGCCGTTCTGAGCTGTTTCGCTTGCTTCGACAAGCTCCTTGGGAGCAGCGTCAGCCTTAACCTCAGCGGCAATCGCAGCCTTTGCGTTCGCGATGGCAGCCTCAAAGCCAAACTCCACTCTGTCGGTATTCGTTTTAACAGCAGCCGAGGCACTCGGTTTTTTAGGCGCTTGAGTTTTGTTTGTTTTGTAAGCGGATACCATTCCGTTAATGCCTTTTATTTCCATAGTGCCGACCTCCTTTTCAAAAATTTGCAAAATTGCGCATTTTCCCCACATATTATATATCGGCAGACCCCCGAATTTCTTTAGCGCATTTTACATATTTTCCAAATTTTTTCAAAAAATGCTCCCAAAAAGCAACAAGATTTTGAGCAAAAGTTTGGCGAAATTGCCGAAAATGTTCTGGTTTAACAAAAAGCCGCCTCCGACAAATCAGTCAGAAGCGGCTTTGGAAATTTAGTTTTGCGGGAATTTACGCGGAAATGTTCTTGAAATACAAGCTGAAATAGCTTCCCGGCTCGCCTATGTACTTGTTCAGAATGGTGTCCTCCATGCTGGAGCAGACGCCGAGATACATTTCCTTACCGTTCAAGCCGTTTTCAACGAGGAGAAGATAGCTCTCTCTGAAAGCGTCATAGTCCGTTCCGCACGGCGGCAGCTCGTCGGGACAATATCCCGCCGCAAGTACCTTCACGGTGTTCGTGTTTCCGCCGTTGTCAAGCTCCGCGTTGTAGTTGCTCTTGAAATACACATACGCGTAATAAATGCCGTCCTGCTCGAGGAAAAGCGGCTCGATGTCCTTCTCGAATATTTTCTCGAAATCCGTCACATCGGATACGCCCGACTGCTGAAACAGCTTCATTTCGCAGAGATTTGCGTTTTTGTCGCCGACAATGTTCACATACTCAATCTTCGACTTTCTCACGCACATAGCAATGCCGAGATAATTGCATTTATCGGGATTCGGATAGTTTCCGCCGAGCTTCTTGTCGTAGACCATAAGGTCTTCGGAGGTCTGTCCGTAGTAAAGGTTGCCCTCAAACTTGGAGTATTTGCTGAAGAGGTTTTGCGTTGCGGAGTAAAAGTCGCGCGCGGCGAGAACCGACGCCTTTTTGTTCGCGTCACGCGAGGAGAGCGACGGCAAAATCATCGCAAGCAGCACTCCGATAATCGCGATAACCACGATAAGCTCAACGAGCGAAAAGCCCTTTTTCCCAAGAAATCTTCTCATAAATTCTCCTTTCCAAAGCCCTTGTTTGTACGAACTCTCGAGCGCGCACAAACAAAAGCTTTGAAACCTCAAAGCTTGATATCAGCCGTTGATAAGAATCGGCGAAGTGCCGATAACGTCGCCGTTTCTGGTGTAGCCGTTGTCCACGGGCCAAAAATCCGTGCGCTTGAAATCTGCGGCGGTGGGAGCGTCCTGAGGCTCTGCGCCGTCCTCAACAAAATAAAGCGCGCCAATTCTGCCGTCGATGAGGTAGCCAATCGAGTACATTCTCTTATAGCCGAGCGTTTTCTCGATGTACTGCTTCAAATCCTGCGACAAAGCGTCCTCGTCCTCGTCGTGAACCCAAAAATCACCCACGAACTCGGGGTCCTCGTAAACACCGTTGTTTGCGACGATTTTGACATAAACGGTGCTTTCGTCGTCGTAAACCTTGGGGTAAACGTTCTTTGCGCACTGCTGGGTAAGCCAGCCGTTTACGGCGTTTCTCACGTCGTTTGCGGTGGAATTTGCCGAAGTAACCCGCGCGTTTCTCAAGTTTCCGACAAGCACGGGGATAAGGATTCCCGCGAGAACACCGATGATTGCGATTACAACCACGAGTTCCACGAGAGTGAACGCAGATTTCGCCTTCAAACGAGCGATTTTTTTCATAAATCCAACCTCAGTCAAGATACACAATATCCCTCGGCAGCCGAAACCGCCGAGGAATTTTTGTGTTCAGTTAGTTGCTTTCAGCAAGCGCTTAGATTAAGCAGCCTTGTGAGAAATCTTAGGAGCAGTACCTACGATTACGCTGTCTGCGCCAACGCCAGCCTTGTTGCCAGCCCATTTAGCTTCCTGTGAACCGGTCCAGATGGTTTCAACACCAAGACCGCCATCAACAGCAGCGGAAATATCAGTATCAGAACCGCCGGGAACAACAGCAACACCGATAACAGCAGCGTTGAGAATATAAATCTCAGCATAGCCGTTTTTGAAATCACGGAGAACGTCAGCCATATAAGCGTTGAAGCATGTGTTCTTGTCATTGCCGCTCCACTTCCACTTGTTTTCGTCTTTTTTGCCGAAGTAGCTCGAGCCAGCGTCAACTGTCCAAGCCTTGACATCAGAAGTTCCGGTACCTTCAGTGCTGGAAGTGTTAATTGTGCACTTAACAGTCAGCATGGAGCTGGTTTCTCTTACAGAGCACTTAGCGGTGTCTGCCTTGGTGAGGAAGTTGGTAGCCTGAGTCTTGATCTGCGATGCGGTCGAGTCAGCAGAAGTGATGTTCGAGTCCTGAACAACGCCGATCATGGTAGGAACGAGGATTGCAGCAAGTACGCCGATGATAGCGATTACTACAACGAGCTCTACGAGTGTAAAGCCCTTTTTGGCCTTGAGAGCCTGAAGTTTCTTTATCATTGTAAAGACCTCCTGTAAAAAAATTAATTTATGTATAACCCCGGCGGGGCTATATCCGTTTTTATACCGGCTCGCTGAAAACGTTTACATCACCGTTTGCAGCTTCGCTTTCGGTTTGTATTTACATTATACTTGATTGATTTGGAAATTGCAAGTGTTTTTTTGCATTTTTTCACATTTCCGCTCAATTTCGTATAATCTTTTCAAATACAAGAGTATTTTTTGGGCAATTTAACAAGAAATTTATGTAAATTCTATGTAAATTCTTAGTTAACTCCCATCTCAAGATAACGCTTGTACTCGCTCAAATCCTGTACGCGCGTGCGGGCAACCGCGTCCGTAACCTTGCCCATTCTGACAAGTCGCGCAAGGTCTTGGTCAAGCGTGAACATTCCGTACTTTTTACCCGTCGCAACAGCTGTCGGAATCTGGAAGATTTTGCCTTCACGAATCATCGCGCGGATTGCGTCCGTCGCTCCGAGCACCTCCAAAGCCGCGCAGCGTCCCTTTCCGTCAGCCGTCGGAACCAGCGTCTGCGAGATAATTCCCACAATCGCGTTTGCAAGCTGCGAACGGATTTGTCCCTGCGAGTGAGGCGGGTAAACGTCGATGATACGGTCGATAGTCGGCGCAGCACCCGTTGTATGCAATGTCGAAAGTACCAAGTGACCGGTTTCTGCCGCAGTTACAGCAGCGTTTATCGTTTCAAAGTCACGCATTTCTCCGACGAGGATAACGTCCGGGTCCTCACGGAGCGCCGCACGAAGCGAGCCTGCGAACGAGTCAACGTCCTGCCCGATTTCACGCTGGTTTATCATAGACTGCTTGTGGGTGTGAAGATACTCGATAGGGTCCTCAACCGTGATTATGTGGCAGTTTTTCTGGCGGTTTATGTGGTCAATCATCGCCGCCAAGGTCGTCGATTTACCGGAACCCGTAGGGCCTGTTACCAGAACAAGTCCGCGCGGCGCAAGGGCAAATTCGCCGAGCGTTGCCGGAAGATTGAGGTCGGAAAGCGTCGGAATATCGTTGCGCAAAAGACGTATCGCAACCGCGTGATAACCGCGCTGGCGATACACGTTAACTCTGTGTCGGTAGCCTGCCGATGAAACATAGGAAAAGTCTGTGTCAAGACCCTTGGAAATCTGGCTCTTGTGCTTGATGGAGGTAATCTGGTTGATTACGTTTACAATCAGCGGCTCTGTGCAGTCCGGATAGCCCGAGAGCTTTCTGATTGCGCCGTGAAGTCTTACAACGGGAGGAAGTCCCGCCGTGAAATGAAGGTCGGAACACCCGAGGTCGCGTGCCTCATCGAGGATGCGGTTAATGTCCATAATGTTGTTATTCATTTCCACTGCTTTATTCTCCTTTTGTGTTATACGGAATAGGTTGCCTTAACAAGTTCGTCCATCGACGTTCTTCCCGCAAGAACCATCTGAGTTACGTTGTCACGCAGCAGGAGCGTGCCGTTTTTCCTCGCAAGCTCGCCGATTTCCTCGGCTGTCGCGTCCTTGGAGATAAGCTCCTTTAAGTCGGGCGTTACAACGATAATCTCGTGAATAGCGGTTCGTCCCGCGTAACCCGTGCCGCGGCAAGCCTTGCAGCCGCCCGGATGCGGTCTGCAAATCTGAACCGGCTCTTTCTTGTTCATCAGCTTCAGGTCGTTGGGGTCGGTGAGCGTGTAGGTTTCCTTGCAGGATTTGCACAGCAGCTTTACAAGTCGCTGAGCAATAATTCCGACAAGCGAAGACGCAACCATGTAAGGTGCGACTCCCATATCAACAAGACGCGTGATTGTTGTCGCAGCGTCGTTGGTATGCAGTGTTGAAAGAACAAAGTGTCCCGTGATTGCGGCACGGATTGCGATATCGGCGGTCTCACCGTCACGAATTTCTCCGACCATTATGATATCGGGGTCCTGACGGAGGATTGAACGAAGCGCCGCCGCAAACGTCATTCCCGCTTTTGCGTTAATCTGGCACTGGTTTACGCCGTCGATTTTCTTTTCGACAGGGTCCTCAACCGTTACGATGTTTACATTCGGCTGAGAAAGCTCGCCAAGCGTCGCGTAAAGCGTCGTCGATTTACCGGAACCCGTCGGTCCCGTAACCAGCATAACGCCGTTCGGACAGCGGATTATCTGCTTGAACATCTCGTAGTTGTAGTCCGTCATACCGAGGTCGGTGATTTTACGGGTTTTGTCGTCCGCTGTCGAAAGCAAACGTATAACGCACTTTTCTCCGTATACGCAGGGGATTGTGCTGACACGCATATCCAGGTTTACGCCGTCAATGCGCGTTCCGAAACGTCCGTCAAGCGGTATTCTGCGCTCGGCAATGTTCATTCCGCCGAGGATTTTAATACGCGTGATAATCGAGTTGTGGAAGGAGGGCGGGATTTTCATATCCTGCTCGACAAGCTCGCCGTCCATTCTGAAACGAATTCTTGTTCTGTCCTTGAACGCCTCGATGTGAATATCCGTTACCTGGTTTCTGAAGGCCGTTTCAACCATCATATTTACAAGCTTAACGATAGGCGCGTTATCAACACGTCCCTCGGACTCGGCTTTTTCGAGGTCCTCGGATATGTCGCCGCTGCCTCCCGCCTCGTTTTCCAGCTCGTTCATCGTGCTGTCGATTGCCTGAGATGAATAGAACTTGCCGATTGCGGCTTCAATCTGCGTTTTTGTGGAAATCTGCGGAACGATTTCCATTCCCGTCTGAACCTTCAGGTCCTCGAATATGTAGAAGTTGACGGGGTCGTTTGTTGCCACGAAAAGGCGGTTGTTCTTGTACTGGAACGCAAATACGCACTTTTCTCTCGCAACTTCCTCCGAGATTTTTGAAACTGCGTTTGTGTCAACCTTGATTGATGAAAGGTCAACAAACGGTACTTTCAGTCTGATAGAAAGAGCCTGCGCGAGCTGGCTCTCCGAAACCAACCCCATCTCCAGCATAACGTCGCCGAGCATCTTGCCCCCGCTTTTCTTCTGAGCGGCAAGCGCTTCCTCGAGCTGTTGTTTGTTGATGAAACCCTGTTCGATAAGGATTTCTCCAATGGGTAGATTTTTTACAGGTCCGGGCATCTGATTTCTTCCTTTCGGATTTCTTTTGGCAGCCGCTAAAGTCGTTTTGAACAGCAAGTGCGCTCAAATCAATTTTATCGGTAACCTTATATAATATGAAAAACGCTGAACCGATATCCGGCGTTTTTTCAAGTTCAAGCGACAATTCTTTTGCCTTGATCTTGTGGATTGAAAAGTTTTTCACGCGGTAGTCGGCGGGAGCGGCGGCTTTTACGATGAATTCGTTTTCTTCGTAATTGTTCATTACCGCTTCCAGCATATCGCCGGTGGACTTTACCCTTATCACCTTTTCGAAAATATCGGGGATATCGACGCTCATTCTTCCTGCGATCAGCGTGACGAGTGCGCCGCGTTGTACCGCGGCTTCCGCAATTGCCATACCCATTTTGCCGCTGCTGTGGTTGGTGATATAGCGAACGCCGTCGATTTTTTCTTCGGTGCTGCCGGCGGTGATAAGCATTCTTACGCCTTCAAAATCCTGATTGGGCGTGAGAATGTCCTCGATGGCTTTCACGATCGTTTCGGGTTCCGCCATTTTACCTTTGCCGACGTCACCGCACGCAAGTCGTCCGGAGATAGGCTCGATAATCTTATAGCCCTGCTTTTTAAGCCGCGCGATATTTTCCGTCGTATTTTCGTTTTCGTACATATTCGTATTCATCGCTGGACAGATGATTTTGGGCGCTTTGCACGCCATAATCGTCGTCGTGAGCATATCGTCCGCAATGCCGTTTGCGATTTTTCCGATGGTGTTTGCGGTTGCGGGCGCAACGACGAAAACGTCGGCGCGTTTCGCAAGAGCGACGTGTTCCACCTCGAAATCGA
>SFLN01000060.1 GCA_004554555.1 [Eubacterium] saphenum
TCTTGTTTCCCCATAATAAAGCGGATTTTTGCGTAAGCAAAAAACGCAAAGAGGAAAACGAAGTTTTCCTCAAGCCCTTTGCGCTTGCTAACGCGTTTTTATCGCTTCGCTCCAGTGCCTCCGGCGGTTTAAAACCTTTTTCTGAAGAAAAAGGTTTTAAAAATTCCAAAAAGACTTTAAGGCTTCGCGTGCTCGATTACAGCTTTGCAATAACCCCACGTTCACTTCTGCTGTTGCTGCGCACTCTCCATTTCGAGAGCAAACTCCGCGTGAACCTTCTCCACCTTATCCCGAATATCGATGAAAATCTCCGCAATCAACGGGTCAAAATCCTTACCCGAGCCGTTCTCGATAATCTCAAAACACTTGTCCAGCGGCATCGCCTCGCGGTAACACCTTCTCTCGGAAACCGCGTCAAACACGTCCGCAACCGACATAATTCTCGCGCAAAGCGGAATATCCTTCCCGCTCAGCCCATCGGGATAACCTTTCCCGTTCCACTTTTCGTGGTGATATCTCGCGACCTCAAACGCTGTTCTGCGATAATCCTCGTCCCGCAGATTACGGAAAATATCTCGGATAATATTGCCGCCGTTTTCCGCGTGCAGCTTCATTATCGCGTATTCCTCATCGGTGAGCTTTCCGGGCTTCTTCAAAATCGCGTCCGGCACAGAAATTTTCCCGATATCGTGGAGCGGTGCCGCTTTGAGCAGGTTTGTTATGTAATCCTTTGTGAGGGTTTCGGGGTAGTAGTTTCTCGCCTGCAGCTCCTCGGCAATCAGCCCCACATAACGGCTCGTGCGTTTGATGTGCCCGCCGGTGCTGTTGTCGCGGTTTTCAACAAGGTTCGCGAAGCTCATAACGGTTTCGTTGTGGAAACGCGAAAGCTCTTTTATCGCGGGGTCTTCGAGGTTCATATACACGCCGACAATAAAAACAGTCACGGCAATGCTTGTGATAAGGAGTTCCGGGAAGAACATCTGAACGGTGGTGACCGCCATCATCACAAACAGATAGGTGAAAATGCTGGTGCGCTTGTGGCGCTCGATGTGCTTCCAGCGCTTGAAGAACACAAACACCGCAAGCAAGGTGTACACGGCGACCATCGTGTAGCACGCGTAAACGGGGAATCCCATCGAGTAGTTTGTTTTCACGCCGTGAATGTATTCGAGAGAATTTGAGCTTCCGATTACCACGGCAACGTTTATCACAAACGGCAGAAAAAGCGCGGCTTTACGCAGTTTTCGTTTCGGGAACGCGCCCGTAATGAAAATCATATACAAAAACAGCGTAAAAATCACCAAGTCCAAGCTCAGGAGGAACGCGATATGCAGAATTTTGTTCAGCGGCTCGGGCGTTGTGACGAGGTGATTTACGGTATAGGAGGTCGCGCCGTCGAGAGAAATGCTTATGAGTCCGATAATCAAAAGCTCGTCAAAGAGCGTTTCGTTCAGCCTTCGGTGATAGCGGCGGCACTCTTTGACATATATAAATCCAACATACAGCAGAATAATTATACAGCCAATCTGAAGCTTGAAATATTCCATCTGAATTGTCCTTTCAAATTATTTTAGCTCAACCACGGTAACGCCCGCTTCGCCCTCGCCGTACTCGCCCGCGCGGAAGCTCTTGACTGCGGGATTTCGTTTAAGCGCCTGCTGAACGGCGGCACGAAGCGCGCCGGTACCTTTTCCGTGGATAATCACAATCTGCGAAAGCCCCGCCATAATCGCGCTGTCGATAAAACGCTCCATTTCGAGAACGCCCTCGTCGCCCATTTTACCGCGAATATCAAGCTCCATACCGCCGCGCCGCGTCATATTTGACGAAACGCGTTTCTTGACGCTGCCTGCGGGCTTTTGCTCGGGCTTTTTCTCGACAAGGCGCAGATTTTTAGCGGTAGTTTTGACCTTCATCGAACCCGTCTGAACGTAGCAAATGCCGTTCATATTCGGCACGGTGAGCAAAACGCCCTCGCGCGAGGTATCGGCAAGCCGAACGGTATCGCCCTGCTTAAACGGCCGCGGCGGGACATAATCCTCAACCTTTCGCTCAACCACGGGATTTGCCTCGTCAAACATACGGTTGAGCGCGGAATTTGTGCGGGACTTCGCGTCCGAAATGCCTTTCCTGAGCGCTTCCTTGTCCTTTACCTTTTTCAGCTCCTCAAGCTGATTGAGCAGAATATCCGACTGCGCGCGCGTCTGCTCGATAATCGAAACGGCTCTGCGGCGCGCGTTTTCAAGCTCCTTTTCCTTTTCCTGTTCAAGCGCGGAGAGCTTTTGTTTGAGCTCGCTCTCGGTCATTTTCGCGTTTCTCTCGGAAATCGCGGCGCTTTCTTTGAGCTGTTCAAGCTCCTTGCGGGCGCTTTCGAGCTGGTCGATAACCTGTTCAAAGCGGCGGTTTTCCGAGCTTACAAGCTCCTCGGCGCGGGAAATAATCCTGCTCGGCATACCGAGCTTCTGCGAAATCGCGAACGCGTTGGACTTTCCGGGAACGCCGACAATCAGCCGATAGGTGGGCTTGAGCGTTTCCACGTCAAACTCGCAGCTTGCGTTTTCCACGCCGTCCGTTTCGAGCGCGAACAGCTTTACTTCCTGATAATGCGTTGTCGCAAGCACCTTTGCGCCGACATTTTTTAGCGAGGTTAAAATCGACACCGCAAGCGCTGCGCCCTCAACGGGGTCGGTGCCGCTGCCGAGCTCATCGATAAGAGCTAGCGAACGTTCGCCTGCATTGTTGAGTATGCCGATAACGTTGGTGATATGCGAGGAAAACGTGGAGAGGCTCTGCTCGATGCTTTGCTCGTCGCCGATGTCCACGAAAATTCTGTCGAAATACCCGACAACGCTGCCGTCGCCCGCAGGAATCATCAGCCCGCACATTGTCATCAGCGTGAGCAAGCCGACCGTTTTAATCGCGACGGTTTTGCCGCCCGTGTTCGGACCGGTGATGATAAGGCAGCTGTAATTCTCGCCGATTTCCACGGAAATGGGAACAGCGGTGTCGCGGTCAAGAAGCGGGTGCTTGGCGTTTTTGAGGACAACCTTCGGTTCTTCGGAAAGCCGCGGGGTTATTGCCTTCATTTTCGCGCCGAGATTTGCCTTCGCGAAGTACAGCTCAAGTATCTGCGACAGCCGAAAATTCTCGGAAATAGCCGCCGCGTTTTCACCGACAGCCGCCGAGAGTTCACGGGTTATCCGTTCAATTTCAGCCTGTTCGCGCGCTTTGAGGATACGGATTTCGTTGTTCGCCTCGACAACGCTCATCGGCTCGATGAAAAACGTCTGACCTGTCGCGGAGGTGTCGTGGACAAGACCGGGTACATCGCTTTTGTGCTCGCTCTTGACGGGAACGACGTACCGCCCGTCGCGCATTGTGATAACCGCGTCCTGCAAAAATCCGCGCGTGGTCTTGTTTTTGAGCATACCGTCAAGCTGCTCGCGGATTTGCAGCCCTTGACGGGTAATTCTCTTGCGGATTGAAGCAAGCTCGGGGCTTGCCGCGTCCGACATTTCCTCCTCGGAAACAATGCTCTCGGAGATGCACTGTTCGAGGGATTTTATCGGCGTGAGCCCGCGAAAATACTCGGCGAGGGAGTTGTCCATATTCTCGCACTGCGAGTACCAATCGCACAAAACCGCGGTTTCGCGCAGCACCTTTGCCGCGTCGAGCAGCTCCCGAAACGAGAGTGAAGAGCCGGTTTCGGCGCGTTTGAGGGAAGCGGAAATTTCGGGGATTTTCCGGAAGTGGGGAGTGCCGAATTTAGCCGAGAGCGTGAACGCGTCATCGGTTTTTTGGAGTTCTTGCTTTATCGTGTCAAAGTCCCGCGCGGGCGCAATTTTAAGCGCTTTTTCGCGGCAATAATCGCTCACGGTTTCATTCGCGAGCAGTTCAAGAATTTTATCAAGCTCCAGCTTTTTGTAATATTTGTTCATAAAAACCTCATTTGTTGTAGAAACAATATATATTATTGTATCGCAATTTTCTTGTAATATGATAGGGTAGGGAAACTCCTTTCGGCGCGGCTCAAAAAGTAGTTCTCGCAGATATCGCCGAGCTGTTTTTCGGCAGCTTTTGAAATGCTGAACTTAAACGCGCGGTCGAGTGGGGAGAAGATGATGTTGCGCATCGCGAAAAGCGTTTCGGGAAGCAGTTTTACGGCGTTATCGACATAGAGGCAGTCCGCGCAAATCAGCTTTGCCTTATCGGGCAAAAAGTACATTCCGCCCTCGCAGTCGTACTCGCCGCAGTTGTCGCAGCCGACAAGATTTGGCGCGAAACCAAGCTCCGCGCTGTACCGCAGCTCAAACGCCGCCTTAACCGAGGGCAGCGGTCGCCCGTTCATAATCTCGAACAGCGCAATCGCGAAAAACCGCACGATGCTTTCCTGCGGCTGTTCGGACGGCGTGCAGTACCGCACGCTCTGCGCGAAATACGAAGCAAGCGCGAGTTTTTCGATATCCTTTCCAAGCTCGTGAAACGAGAATTTCGGCTTCGCGGAGTTGACGGTGTAGCGCAGCTTGTTCTTCGAGAGAGAGAAGGTTGAATAGGAGAAAAGCGCGGCGGCGGAGAGGATTGAGCTGTTGATTTTGTTTGCACCGTGCGCGGAAGCTTCGATGATGCCCTGTTCATCGGTCAAGATATCGATAAACACGCTGTTTTCGCCGACCTCGCGCCGCGCAATCACAATCCCGTCATAGGTTACAAGCATTTTTTCTCCTCAAAATAAAGCGCGCTCCAAAGAGCGCGCCGAAATTATCTCATGTATTCGCGCCAATCGAGGTCGCCGCGCTCCAGTGCGTGAATAAGCGCCTCGGCTGTCGCTATATTCGTAGCAACAGGGATATTATGCACATCGCACACCCGCAGAATGTTGATATCATTCGGCTCGTGCGATTTCATAGTAAGCGGGTCGCGGAAGAAAATCAGCAGGTCGATTTCGTTGCAACTGATTTCCGAAACGAGCTGTTCACCGCCGCCCTGAGAACCGCTCAGAAAGCGCTTGATTTGCAGACCGGTAGCCTCGGCAACGAGTTTTCCTGTCGTGCCGGTTGCACACAAATTATATTTGCTCAGAATTCCGCAGTATGCAATGCAGAACTGAACCATAAGCTCCTTTTTTGCGTCGTGAGCTATAAGAGCAATGTTCATTAAAACACCCCTTAATCAATCTTAATTGTCAGCGGAACATCTTGACCTGTGATGCGCTTTGCAATCGCGGTGTACGCCTTGTAGCCGCCGCAGGTCGGGGGCAGAGCCTCGCCCTTTGCGCCGCAGATTTTGATGTTCTGGTCCTCGGGTACGACGCCGATAAGCGGGATACCCACGCTGTCCATAACCTCGTCGAGGTCGTAGAGGATTTCCTCTTCCTTGAAGTTCGGGCTGACCTTGTTGATTACAAGACGCTGATTTATGCAGTTCTTGACATACAAGAAGTCCGAGAGAATAGCGCCGTCGCGCACGCAGACGGTATCGGGAGTTGTAACCATAAGTATCAGCTCAGCCGCCTTAATTACGCTGAACACCGAGCTTCCGACGCCCGCGGTATCGATAATGATGTAGTCGAAGTGCTCGCGCATTTCCTCGCACACGCCCATAATTTTCTCGGGGTTGATATCTATGAACGGGTTTCTTGTCGCGCAGACAAGATACAGGTTTTCCACGCGGTCAACCTTTGTTGTCGCGGTGAGGATATCGATTCTTCCCTCGAGGTATTCGCCGATATCGTGCTTAACCTTATCCTTAATTCCGAGCATTATATCAAGGCAGCGCAGACCGAAGTCCAGCTCCACGAGCAGCGTCTTGTGACCTAGAGTTGCAAGACCCGTGGCAACGTTAGCCGATGTGGTAGACTTACCTGTTCCGCCCTTTCCTGCTGTTACAGCTATTATTTGTGACATAATTTCCCCTCTCCGCCGACAAAATTCTGTCTTAATCTGAATTTGCCGACATTAAACCAAATTATACCCTATTCTTATTTTAGCACAAAATTCTAAATTTGAAAAGGGTTTTTTCTCATTTATAAAATTTTCGTGAAAAATGTTGTTTTCCCTACTGACTTTTTGTGCAATTTTCACAAAGCGGTAAGCGGCTGCCCGTCCTCATCGTAATTCGTGTTGATAGTACCGGTAGCGTAAGCTTTGACGATATTTGCCGCCATAACTCTCGCGAACTCGCCGTGTTCCAAAATCACGCCGAACGCGATTTCGGGGTTATCGGCGGGGTAGAAGCCGACGAGCGCGGAGTTGAACTGGTAAGCGTCAGGGTGCTCGTAGTCGTCCGCCTCGGGAGTACCCGTCTTAATCGCGACATTTTCCTTGCCCACGCCGACGTAGTCGAACGGGTTAACCCAGCCCGCGCCGTCGATGTAGAAATAGTCCTGCGTTGAGGCAACGAGCTTCATTCCCTTGTGGATTGCGTCCATATAGGCGTCCATTCCGGTAAGCCCCGAGAAATCCTCGGCAACGGCTGTCGCTTTTTCGGAGATTTTCTCGGTGAAATCATAGTTGTAGACGGACTGAACAACGTGCGGCTCATAGCGCACACCCTTGTTGGCGATGGTCATCGCTTGGGTTGCGAGGTGAAGCGGCGTGAGGAGCGTTTCGGATTGACCGATACCCGCCTGCACGACGTTGCCCTCGTACCATTCCCAGCCTTTTTCCTCAAACAGCTCCATCGAAGTCATTCTGCCGGTGCTCATCGAGAGGTCGAAGCCGATATCCTTGCCCACGCCGAAGCGCCCCGCCCATTGTGCGAGCGTGTCGATACCGAGTCTGCGCGCGGTTTCGTAGAAGAAGATGTTGCAGGAGTACATCAGCGCGGAGGACACGTTTATCGCGCCGTGAACACCCAGGCAGGTTGGCTTGAAGCCGCCGTAGTAGGTGTAGACGCCGCCGCAGGTTATGGTGCTGTCGGTGGTTATCGCGTGCTCGTTCAAGCCTGCGGTCGCGGTTATCGTTTTGAACGTTGAACCGGGGCGGTAAACGCCGTTAAGCGCGCGGTTAAACACGGGCGAATACGGCTGATTGAGGACTTCCTCGTAGTTTTCGACATAATCGTTGAGGTTATAGTTAGGGTAGCTAACCATTCCGAGCACGCCGCCCGTTTTCACGTCAAGCACGACAATCGAACCTGCCTGACAGCCCTTTCCGCGCAGATTTGTGTCGTACTTTGAGGTGTAGTGCGGCGAGTTGAGGTATTGAATGTGGTATTCGAGCAGGTCCTGGAGGAGCTTTTGAAAATCCGCGTCAATCGTGAGCATAATCGACTTACCCGCGACAGGCTCTTTGGTAACCTCGTCGCTTATCATCAAGCCGTCCGAGCCGCGCGTTATCGTGCGGATACCGCGAGTGCCGCGCAGGGTGCTCTCAAACGCGCTTTCAACGCCGCTCATACCGATGGTATCGTTGATGTTGTAGCCTTTGTCTTTGAGCTCTTGGTATTCCTCGGCTGAGATTGCTCCGACAGTGCCGCGGAAATGCGCAGCGACGTCGCCGTTGACGTATTCGCGCTCCCAGCTTTGCGTGATATCAACGCCGTCAAGCATTGTAGCAAGCTCTTTCAGCTCGGGCACAACGTCCTCGCTCACGTCAGAAGCAAGCACAAAAACATTCGCGTCCGAGAAATTCTTTATCGTCATCTCGTAGCGCACGCCCGCGATATAGCGGCGCATTTGCTCGGGATATTTTTCATCGACATTATACGTTTTGTAGAGCTGGAAAATGCAGTCCTCAACGCCCGTGTAGCTTGCAACATTCAGCTTTTCCTTCATCGTCTTGACCGCCTCGGGACGCGTTTCGTCGAAAGCGTAGGGCGCGGTTTTTGAGATGGGGAGGCTGTCGTTCCATTCCTGGTTGTTCTTGATGAGAACGGTGAGGACGCGGTAGATAATCTCATTTTCGGTGCCGGAAACGAGTGAAGAACGCTGGAGATTTATGTTAAAGACGATTTTGTTGGAGTTGAGCACCTTTCCGTTGCAATCGACAATCTGACCGCGCGCGGCGTCGATTTCCTGCTCGGCTTTGTAGGTGCTTTTGGTCATTTCGAGGTACTTTTCGCCGTCAACGAGCTGCGTTTGGAGCAGCCGAATTCCGCACATAAAAGCCGCCGCGACAACCAGCACGACCATCGTCATTGTTCGTAAAATTGAAGAGATTTTAGACATATTTATACCTGTAAAACCAAGGCAGTTCCGCAAAATCGCGGCGCTGCCGTAACAATTTTTTGCAAACCATTTCCCGCGTCCCGCAAAATCCCGTTCAACGAGCGCGGCTTTCGGCAACAAACGCGCGTTTATTCCGTTTCCTTGCTTTCCGAGTCCTCGGCACTGCGCGCGGATTCCTCGAGCTTGCGTTTTTCGTCGGGACGGAGCTTCTTGACGATGAACGCGACCAAGAGGTACACGGGCGCGGCGAGTAAAACCGAGCCGCCGTAAGCGGGCAAAATCACGCTCACGAAGGAAATGCCGAATTGCGCGCCTTCCCACACCCAGTGGAGAAAAACGGTATCGAGCAGCGCGATAATCACGGAAACTGCCGCGTTTATCACGAAGTGCGAGGCGACGTTCACCTTAATCCATAACCGCGACAAAAGCGACACCACGGGACACGCGCAAAGCAGCCAAAGCGCGTAAAATCCGGCAGTTGTGCCGCTTGCGATATCGAGCATAAGTCCGCAGACCGCGCCGAAAATACCCGCCGCAAGGTCGCCCTCGAACATAGCGACAGCGATAGCCAGCGGGATTATCGCGAACGGACACCAGCCCCTAATCACGGGGTTTCGCAAAAACACGAACATTATCAGAAGCGCCGCCGAATAGAGCGCCCACCGCAGTATAACGCGCAGGGTTGCCTTACGGGAGCGCGATTTTATCCACGAAGTTTTTTTCATAATCTCACTCGTTTATCTCAAAGGGAATGCCCTTGCCGTCGAAATCGGTTACCACGAAAGCGCTTGTGACGCCGAAGATATCGACAGCGGGCTTAATCAGCGCGTGTTTGGAAAGACCGTTGGGGTCGTCGTAGACCTCGGTAACGGTTCCCACCAGAATATCGTCGGGGAACAAGCCGCTTTTACCCGAGGTGAAGATGATATCGCCTTCCTTGATGTCCGCGTCCTTCAGGATATCGCTCATAAGGCAAAGACCTTTTTTGGCGCTTTCGAGGTCGTTTTCGATAACGCCGGTTGCTTTTGAGCGCATTGTGAACACGCCGACCTTAACCTGCGGGCTGATGATTGTGGTAACCTTTGCGTAGTTGTCGGCAATCGAGGTAATTCTCCCGACAAGCCCGACCGAGGTTACCACGGGGTCGTTGAGCGAAAGACCGGAGCTGGTTCCCGAGCTGATTGTGAAGCCGCCGTAGAGGTCGTTTGCGTTTCTGGCAACGATAGCGCACGGCTCTGAGAAGATGAAATCCTTGTTTTTCTCCTTCAGCCCGAGCATTTCGCGGAGCTGCTCGTTCTCATCGCGAAGCGACTCGTAGTCCATTGTGTGCTTGTACATTTCGGTGAGCTTAGCGGAGAGCTCCTCGTTCTGACTCTTGTAGGTATCGGCGTTCACGAGCTTGTCGATAAAGCCCGAAACGCCGTCTGCAATCCAGTTTGCGGCGGCGGTGAACGGATATGTCAAAGCGTTGAGGATTTGCTCGGGACCGGACTGCGTGCCGACGTTGACTGCGACGTAGGTCATAAGCCCCATAAGCAGCGCGGCGACGCAAATCAAGATTTTGAACTTAATGCTGTGAAAAAATTCTTTCATAGAGGTTGAGTTGTGTTTTTCGGAGCTTCACCGCGCGGCTTTTGGCTAAACGCAGCCGTTTCACGTCAAACACGCGTTCTTGCAATTAATTTCACGTTGAACAGCCGATATTAGCGAAAACCGTTTTGCAGAGCGGTGAAGCGAGATTTATCAGTAAATTGTTTCGTCCTCGGAGAGAACATCTTCGAGCTTGTCGATATTTTCGAGAACCTTTCCGGTGCCGTCGGCAACGCAGTCGAGCGGTCTCTCGGCGATTTTGACGGGCATACCGGTTTCCTCGTGAATGAGCTTGTCAAGACCGCGAAGGAGCGCGCCGCCGCCTGCAAGCATGATACCGCTTTCGATGATGTCTGCGGCAAGCTCGGGCGGGCACTTTTCGAGGGTAGTCTTGATAGCGTCGATGACGTGGGAAAGCGGCTCGGAGAGGGCTTCTCTGACTTCCTCGCTGGTGATGGTGATATTCTCGGGCAAGCCGTTGAGGAGGTTGCGCCCGCGGATATCCATAACAGGCTCTTTCTCATCGGTTTTTGCCGCTGAGCCGATGCCTGTTTTGATATTTTCGGCGGTTCTTTCACCGATGAGGAGGTTGTATTTTTTCTTGATATAGTTGATGATTGCGGAGTCAAACTCATCGCCGGCAACTCTGACGGAGCGTGCCGTAACGATACCGCCGAGCGAAATTATAGCAACCTCGCTTGTACCGCCGCCGATATCGACAATCATACTGCCCATCGGCTCTGCGACGGGCAGACCCGCGCCGATAGCGGCAGCCATAGGCTCTTCGATAATGGAAACGCGCTTTGCGCCTGCCTGCTGAGCGGCCTCTTTAACGGCTCTGCGCTCAACCTCGGTTACACCCGACGGAATGCAGATGATAACGCGTGCTTTTCCTCTGCCCTTGAGGGCTTTTTTGATGAACTGACCGAGCATAATTGACGTCATATCGAAATCCGCGATAACGCCGTCCTTGAGCGGTCTTACAGCGGTGATAGAGCCGGGGGTACGACCGATAACGTCCTTTGCCTCCTGCCCGACATAGCGCACCTGACCTGCCTTTTTGTCAACCGCAACCACGGACGGTTCGCGGATAATAATGCCTTTTCCTCTCATATAAACGAGCGTGTTAGCTGTTCCGAGGTCGATACCGATATCTTTGTTAATTCCGAACATTTAGATTTTCCTCCAACGAATGTATATTGAGAATAAAATAAATTTGAATATTTTTACCCAACTTATATTATAGCATTATTTTTGCCGTCTTACAATATATTATTTATCATAAATTTTACTTTTTTCTTTAAAGATTTTTGTGATTTTGAACAAACAAAATTGGCAAAACAAAAAGGCAAGCCGAAACCTGCCTTTAAAATGTTGATGTGAGCTGTTTTGGAGTTAGGATTTGGGCGTGTCGCATTTTTCGCAGAATTTGCGAGTGCCAAAATTAGAATATCCGCATGTTGGGCATTTCCAATAATCCGACGCCTGACTTGCGGCAAAAAGTGAAGCTTTGCCGTTCGATACCTCGCTTGCCGGAGCGGTGCTTGAAGCGCTGTTTCTTGACATTTTTTCAAGAAGCTCACGGCTTTCTCTAATGTTTTCCGCCATTTCGACAACCATACCGAAAGCTGAAAAAATAATCAAGGTTGCAACCCAGCCGCCCAGCATAACCAAGAATTCCCAGCCGTGAACCGAAGTGCCGAATACTATTGACAGAATAAAGCACGCAACAACCCCAATCCACAAAACCACTTTGCAGATTTTTGTAAACATAAAAATTCCTCCCAAAAATGTAAAAATATGTCGGTCTTTAACCGCAAGATAATTATAACATCTTTTTCGGGAAAAGTCAATACTATATTAATTTATTTTATTAGTTAGTATACTGTATTGTTTTTGTTAATATAATAACTTACAATAAAAGCGGGTGATAAAATGGACAATACAAAATGCTTTAAATACGGGGAGCGCCTGCGGGCTTTGCGAAAGGAGTGCGGATTGTCGCAGGAAGAGGTTGCACTGCGGGCGGATATAACTCCCTCATATTACGGACAGCTTGAGCGCGGAACGGCAAATCCCACGGTTTCCATGCTTGAAAAGATATGCGCGGTTATGGGGTTTACGATAAGCGAAATATTTACTGAAACAAACACAAATATGTTCAACATAGATTCGCTCTCGGTGCAGATACT
>SFLN01000061.1 GCA_004554555.1 [Eubacterium] saphenum
ATTACCCTTGACAACTTGACATAATTCGTGTATAATAGTACTTGTGGAGAGAGTTTTTGGCAGCGCGCCAAAGGCGTTTGCCGGTTGTTAAGGCGCTGCCGGTACTCTCAAATAATAGTGTAGAAGGAGAAAAATTATGGCACTCACGAAAAACCCTAACGTGTTAAAATGGATTGAGGAAATGACCGCCCTCACAAAGCCCGACAAGGTTGTCTGGATTGACGGTTCCAAGGAACAGCTCGACCAGCTCACCGAAGAGGCTATCTCGACAGGCGAAATGGTTAGACTTAACGAGCAGAAGTTCCCCGGCTGTCTGTATCACAGAACCAAGCCCAACGACGTTGCTCGTGTTGAGGACAGAACCTTCATCTGCTCCAAGACCAAGGAAAACGCAGGTCCTACCAACAACTGGATGGACCCCAAGGAAATGTACGCAATGCTCACTCCTATGTACGACGGAGTTATGAAGGGCAGAACTATGTACGTTATCCCTTATTCTATGGGCCCTATCGGTTCGCCTATCGCAAAGGTTGGCGTTGAGCTCACCGACTCCATTTACGTTGTTCTCAATATGAACATCATGACAAGAATGGGTGTTCAGGCTTTCCAGAACCTCCCCGATGACTCCAACGATTTCGTTCGCGGTCTGCACTCCAAGGCTGATGTTGACCCCGAGAAGAGATATATCGTTCAGTTCCCCGAGGACAACACAATCTGGTCCATCAACTCCGCTTACGGCGGAAACGTTCTCCTCGGCAAGAAGTGCTTCGCGTTGCGTATCGCTTCTTATCAGGGCTGGAAGGAAGGCTGGATGGCTGAGCACATGCTTATCCTCGGCGTTAAGAAGCCCGACGGCGATATCAAGTATATCACTGCTGCTTTCCCGTCCGCTTGCGGCAAGACCAACCTCGCTATGCTTATCCCGCCCAAAGCTTACAAGGACGCAGGCTATGAGGTATTCACCGTTGGCGATGATATCGCTTGGATGAAGCAGGGTCCCGACGGCAGACTCTATGCAATCAACCCCGAGAACGGTTTCTTCGGCGTTGCTCCCGGCACCAACGAGAAGTCCAACTTCAACGCGCTCGAGTGCACCAAGAAGAACGCAATCTTCACCAACGTTGCTATCAACCTTGACGATATGACTCCTTGGTGGGAAGGTCTGGACAAGAATCCTCCCGAGAACGCTGAAGAGTGGAAGGGCGCAAAGGTTAACGGCAAGGAGTTCACCGCTGTTATGGGCGCTGACGGCAAGCCGCAGAAGCTCGCTCACCCGAACTCTCGTTTCACCGCTCCCGCAGTAAACTGCCCGTGCCTCTCATCCGAGTTCAACAACCCGCAGGGTGTTCCTGTTACCGCTATGATTTTCGGCGGCAGACGTGCTTCTACAACTCCGCTCGTTTATCAGTCCTTTGACTGGGCACACGGCACTTATATGGGTTCTGCGGTTTCTTCGGAAACTACCGCAGCTGCTACCGGTGCAGTTGGCGTTCTCCGTCACGACCCGATGGCTATGAAGCCCTTCATCGGCTACAACGTTGGCGATTACTGGAACCACTGGCTCGAAATGGGCGAGAAGCTCGGCGACAAGGCTCCCAAGATTTTCAACGTAAACTGGTTCAGACAGGACGAAAACGGCAATTTTATGTGGCCCGGCTTCGGCGACAATATGCGCGTTCTCGACTGGATTATCAAGCGCTGCGAGGGCAAGGTTGACGCTGTTGAAACTCCTATCGGCTATCTGCCTAAGGTTGGCGACATCAACCTCACCGGCATCGAGGACGAGGTTACTCCCGAGATTGAAAAGCACCTCCTCTCCGTTGATATCGACCTCTGGAAGAAGGAAATCGCTGAGATGCGCCGTTACTACGACGAGGACATCAAGGCTAAGGGCGGCAACGTTCCTCAGAAGCTTTACGACGAGCTTGATATGATTGAGGCTCGCCTCAACAAGGCTTAATTCGCGAAATATACTATCCCCGGGAGAAATCTCGGGGATTTTTGCTTGCGTGGGACGTGGGGCTGCTGAACGTGAACGTGATTTGTGAAGGGCGGAGCAGGCGATTTTTCGGGCATCGAGCCCGAAAAATCGCGCGGGTGCAGTCACGCCCCGCAGAAAGAGAAAAACGGAAGGTTGGATAGGCGTGACTGCACCCGCATTTTTGCAGGCTTGGTGGCTCTTGCTTAGCTCCCGGTTGGCGTGCCCGGGGCAATTTCGGCGGCGTCGAACCGCCGAAATTGCGCGGGTAGATTGATGAGAGGGGTTTGCGAAACTGAATTATAAGTCGGCTTGTAATCTTATAGTTTGAGATAATCCATTTTTTATGATTTACGGCTTCGCCTTCAGTTTTTTACGCTTCGCTCCAGTGCCTCCGGCGGCTTAAACCCTTTTTCTGAAGAAAAAGGTTAAGGAAACCGAAGGTTTCACTAGAATTCCAAAAAGACTTTTTTCGCTACGCGCTAAATTACCGCTTTGTGCGTAATTTTTCGTTTCCCCCTTTACTTTTTCGCGATTTTATGTTATAATTACCTTGTATATAAATATTCAAGTTCTTGAAAAGAGGTAAAAACTATGCTTAAACCGTTTTCCGATAAGGTCGCAGGCGTTGCGCCTTCGGCAATAAGAGAAATTCTCAAATTCACCGCAGACCCCACGGTCATCAGCTTCGCCGCAGGAAACCCCGCTCCCGAAGCGTTCCCGACGCAGAAAATCTCCGAGATTTCCGCCGAGATTTTCCGCGATGAGCCGATTAACGCTCTGCAATACTCCGTAACCGAGGGCTACCCGAAGCTGCGCAAGTGGCTTGAGGACGACCTTCGCGCGAAAAATATCTTCAAGGACGGCGATATGCTTATCGTCACTGCCGGCGCGCAGCAGGCAATCGAGGTTACCGCGAAAATCCTCTGCAACGAGGGCGATGTCATCATCTGCGAGAACCCGTCGTTTATCGGTTCGCTCAACTCGTTCAGAAGCTACGGCGTAAAGCTCATCGGCGTTTCAATGGACGAGCAGGGAATGAAGCCTGACGAGCTCGAGGCTGTCCTCAAAGCAAACCCCAAGACAAAATTCATCTACACAATCCCGAATTTCCAGAACCCCACCGGCAACACAACCACGCTTGAGCGCAGAAAAGAAGTGCTCGCGCTTGCGAAGAAGTACGGTGTGTACGTTCTCGAGGACAACCCTTACGGCGCGCTGCGTTTCGCGGGCGAGGACGTTGCTTGCTACAAGGAGATGGACGACAGCAAAAACGTTATCTACGCGGGCACTTTCTCCAAGGTTCTCGCGCCGGGACTGCGCGTGGGTTATCTTTGCGCGGACGCGGAGCTTGTGTCCAAGGCGGTTGTCGGAATGCAGACCTCTACGGTTCACACCAACATCTGGGCGCAGATTTTGGCGTACAGATTTGTAACCGAGGTTGATTTCAACCAGCATATCAAGGGCTTGCAGGAAATTTACCGCGGCAAGTACAAGAGAATGGCGGACGGTTTGAAGGCAAATCTCCCCGATTTCGTTCAGCTCTCGCAGCCGCAGGGCGGTCTGTTCATCTGGGCGACAATCCCCGAGAAATACGATATGAACAAGTTCTGCGTTGAAGCGGTAAAGAGAAAGGTTGCGGTTGTACCCGGAAACGCGTTCAACGCGGACGAAAACGAGGTTTCCCACTCGTTCAGACTGAACTTCTCCACGCCCACCAACGAGCAGATTGACCAGGGCTGCGAAATTCTCGGAAAGTGCGCGAAAGAACTTCTCGTATGACAACGAAAAAGCGTGCGCGGAAAATCGTTCTGATTGTAATTCTCGGCGTGGTTGCCGCAGCAGCGCTTGTGTTTGTGGGATTAATGCTTTACGGGCAGCACCAAATGAGCAAAATTCCCGCGATGTCCTTTGAGGATTGCCTGAATTACACGACTTCGGGCAGCGACAGAGCCGTGATAACCGTCGGGGTTATCAAGGACGGGAAAGCCGACTGGACGGTGTACGGCAAGGACGGCGCGGTGCTTCCCAAAACACTCCACACCTATGAAATCGGTTCGCTCACCAAAACCGTCACGGCTTCGATGGTGATGAAGCTTGTCGACGAAGGAAAGATGAGCCTTGACGCGCCGATTTCCGACTATCTCGAGCTTCCCGCGCGCGCTCACTACCCGACAATCCGCGAGCTCCTCACGCACACCTCGGGTTACAGCTCGTACTACTTCGAGGGCGCGATGATAGGCAACTTTTTCGGCGGGAAAAACAGCTTTTACGGTATCGGCGACAGCGCGATTTACAACACGCTCAAAAACACGGAAATTGCCGATAAACAACACAAATTTGATTACTCGAATTTCGGCTACGCGGCGCTGGGTCTTATCCTCGAAAAGGTGACGGGAACCGAGTTTACGCGGCTTTGCGAGGATTATCTTCACGATGAACTCGGTCTTGCGAACAGCCGCATTTCCGACGGAAACGGCGACCTTGGCAAGCTCTGGGACTGGCAGCCGGGCGATACTTATATGTCGGCGGGCGCGGTTTTGTCCGATATCGAGGATATGCTGAAGTACGCGCAGGCGCAGCTTGACGGCTTCTCGGAGAACCACAAGAGCTTTGCCGTTGTTGATACGGTGAACGAAAATTACCGCAAAATGGGCATAAATATGGACGAAATCGGCGCGGCTTGGCTTATCGACCGCGAAAACGGCTTCGTTTGGCATAACGGCGGCACGGGCAATTACAACAGCTACCTCGGCTTCTGCGAGGATACGAAAACGGCGGTTGTGGTGCTGTCGAATTTGCCGCCGAGCTATAAAATCCCCGCGACCGTTCTTGGTTTGAAAAAACTCCAAAGCTTGCAATAAAAGAAAGGAAAAACGCTATGGACGAACAGAAAAAAAATATGCTGAGCCTTATTCAGCCGACAAATACGCCTCATTTGGGCAATTATTTGGGGGCAATGCAGAACTGGGTGAAGCTCCAAAACGACTACAACTGCTTTTTCGGCATCGCGGATTTGCACTCGATAACCGTAAGGCAAGACCCCGTGAAGCTGCGCGCGCAGATTAAGGAGAGCTACGCGCTGCTGATTGCCGCGGGACTTGACCCCGAAAAATCCACGCTTTTCGTTCAGGGACACAACCCCAACCACGCGGAGCTGTCGTGGATTTTGAGCTGCTACACGCAGTTCGGAGAGCTGTCGAGAATGACGCAGTTCAAGGACAAGTCCGAGAAGCACCCCGACAACATAAACGCGGGACTTTTCACCTATCCCGTGCTGATGGCGGCGGATATTCTGCTGTATCAGGCGGATTTGGTGCCCGTGGGCGTTGACCAGTCGCAGCACCTCGAGCTTGCCCGCAATATTGTACAGCGCTTCAACGGCATCTACGGCGACGTTTTCACAATGCCCGAGGGTTATATCACGAAGGCAACCGCGAAGGTTATGTCGCTTCAGGAGCCGACCAAGAAGATGTCCAAATCCGACGAGAACCCGAACGCTTCCGTGTGGATTTTGGACGACAAGGACACGATTATCCGCAAGTTCAAGCGCGCCGTTACCGACAGCGAAACCGAGGTCTGCGCGCGCGAGGGCAAGGACGGAATTATCAATCTGATGTCCATTTACGGCGGCGTGACGGGCAAGAGTTTTGATGAAATCGAAGCCGAGTTCAAGGGCAAGGGCTACGGTGACTTCAAGCTCGCGGTCGGCGAGGCGGTTGCGGACAGCCTTGCTCCCCTTCAGAGCGAGTACAAGCGCATCTCCTCCGATAAGTCCTACATCGAGGACTGCATGAAAAAAGGCGCGGAGAAGGCGTACAAGTTCTCGAGAAAGACGCTTTCCAAGGTTCAGAAGAAGGTTGGTTTTATCACATTTTAACGAAAATTCGTGCGGTTATTGCAAATTTATTGTTGATTTCAACAAAAATTCGGCAATAATATAAATTGTACTTGAAATTTGGCGCGTTTTCTGTTAAAATATTATTTGTAACGTGTTAATTTAAATAATTTTATCGGAAGGACGGTGTAAATATAATGGCTAAATGTGAAATCTGCGGCAAGAGTGTCGCTTTCGGAATTAAGGTTTCCCACTCTCACAGAAGAAGCAACAGAACCTACAAGCCCAATGTTAAGAAGGTTAGAGCAGTTGTAAACGGCACACCGTGCAGAGTTTACGCCTGCACTCGCTGCCTGCGCTCCGGTTTTGTTCAGAGAGCGGCTGACTGATTTGCGAAATTCATAAAAAACGAGCCTTGTTGTCGCAAGGCTCATTTTTTGTGCAAAATTTTCCCCCGAACCGAAATTCGGGGGATTTGTTTTATAAAGTTACTTTACAGCTGCTTGGATTAGTAATTCGCAAGCTCTTCCCTAACGCGTTCCTCGTTTGCGAGGTCGTAGTCCTCCCACTTCTTGTTGAGCGCCTCAAGCTCTTCCTCGTGGTTGCCCGAGCAGTAGCCGGGGAGGTTTCCGTCGCGGTAGTAGCCGATTTTGGTTTCATCGCAGTTTGTTGACGCGAGAAGTCCCGTCTGCACGCAGTATCTTCTCTCCAGCACCGACGAATCGGGCGTAAATTTCTGCGTCTGAGATGTGTCCACGATGTCAACCATAACGTCGTGCCAAATCTGCGCGCAGTATCTGTGGAAATCCCAATCGGGGAGCCAGCTGTACGGCGGGATATCCTTGTTGTTGTCGTAGCCGAGCCAGACCATTCCGACATATTCCGGTGTGCAGCCCGCGAAAAGCAAGTCCTTGCCGGAGTTCGAGGTACCCGTTTTACCGATAACCTCAACATTCGGCAGCGCCGCGTTTGCACCCGAAGAAGTTCCGTCCGTGACAACCGTTTTCATCATTCGGTTGACAATCCAGGCGGTATCGCTGTCGATAGCCTGCGTGCCGTAGAAATCCTGCTTCAGGATAACGTTGTCCTTGCTGTCGAGCACGCGGCTGTACAGCATCGGTCGATAATAAATTCCGCCGTTTCCGAAAATCTGATAAGCCGCCGCCATTTCGTAAAGCTTCGCGCCGTTCGTGAGCGCGCCCATCGACATCGGCGAAAGCGCGATATCCGACTCGGAAATTGTGGTAAGACCGAGGTTTTCGGTGAGCTGGTTGTAGCACACCTGCGGCGTAAGCATCTGCGCAATTCGCACGGCAAGCGTGTTCTTCGACTCGCGAAGTCCCATCCACACGGGCATAAGCTCGCCTGTCTGTATCTTGTCGAAGTTCCACGGCCATTTTTCGATTGTGTAGTTTTCGCCGATAATCGAGATTTGCTTATCGGGGAACATTGTTGAGTAGGTGACGATATTGTTTTGAATTGCCGTTGAGTAAACGGAAATCGGCTTTATCGTTGAACCGGGCGCGCGCACCGCCATAGTTGCGCGGTTGAAGCAGTTGTCGCCTTGCTTGTCGCCGAGACCGCCCGCCAGCGCCACAACGGTGCCCTCATAGTTCGTGATGACGAACGCGGATTGCAGCAAGTCGTCCTCTTTTGCGGTTTTGTCGTATTTGGTCATTGCGATAAGCGGGTCGCGGTACTTCTCCTCGAGCTTGTTTTGCATCTCGATATCCATATTAATATAGATTTTGTAGCCGCCGTTGTAGATTTCATTTCGCGCGCTTGTGTAGGAAACGCCCTTCAGCTCCGCATAATCGTTGATAACCTGGTCGATTGCCGCGTCAACGTACCAGTTCTGCGAAATTTCGTAGTCGTTCCACTTGTACGCCTCGTATTCGTCATCATCGAGGTCATCTTCACTATCCTTGTCCTCATCGGTTTTCTCAGGTTCAAGGGAGTTCGGGTCAACGTAGCCGAAAGCGTCGCCGTAAACGGTTCGAGCGAATTTCACCTGTTCAACCTTTGCGTCCTCGTACTCACGCAGCGAAATGTAACCCTGCTCGTACATATTTGCGAGCGCGTAGATTTGGTTGTCCTTGCAGTTTTGCAAATCAATGTACGGCGAGCGCATATAGGGATTTCGTATCATACCCGCGATAATCGCGGACTCGGCGATATCCAAATCCTTCGCGTCCTTGCCGAAGTAGTACTGCGAAGCCGCGCCGACGCCGTAAACCATTCCTCCGAGCCAAATTCGGTTGAGGTAACTCTCGAGTATATCGATTTTCGTGTACTTTTCCTCAAGCGACATTGCGCGGAAAATCTCGCGGAGCTTACGTTCCCAGGTTTGTTTGTCGTCGCCGGTTATGTTTTTGACGAGCTGTTGAGTTATTGTCGAGCCGCCTTGTCCCGCACGGGAAAGGTTGAGCACGTCCGCACCGAGCGCGAAAACTGTTCTGCGCCAGTCAACGCCCTTGTGGTCCCAGAAACGCTTGTCCTCGGTTGACACGACCGCGTTGATGAGGTGGGGGGAGATGTCCTCGTAGTTCACCCAAATTCGGTTTTGTTCAGCGGCAAGGCGCGTGATTTCAACCTCGTGCCCCTCGGAGTCGTAGGCGTAAATCATACTCGTGTACTTCATCTCGGTATCGCGGAGATTTGCGTCGAAGCCGTTGTCGGCGAAGTTTAGGATATACACAACGACAACCGTGACCACGATGCAGAGCATTACCACGATAATCAGCAGCATAGACGAGAGAGTTGTTCCCACAACCGTGAGCGCGTGACCGATATTTTTCATAACGCGCTGTTTTTTGCGCGGGTCGCTTTTTTTCTTCGGCTCGTCCTTTATTTTGATGTAGTGAAATTTTTTACCATTCATAATAATCACCCAAAATATTGTTGAAAATCATACTTATTATAATTATACCACAAATTCAGCGAAATGTTAATACCTTTTTATAAAAATTATGTGAAAATTTGCGGTTTTGTGAAATTCACCGCGAGAAGTCCCGTGAAACGTACTTTTTCGGCACTTTGGACACAAACTTGCTGCCCTTTACAAAATACCGCCAGAGCACATCGCGGTACTCCTCGGCGTAGTCGATATTTATTCTCGGGGAAACGGCGATTTCGCTTGTCGGGAGCGCGGGCTTGTCGAGGATAAAAAGCTCGTTTTTGCACAAATCAGCGCCGCTTAGCTCACGGGTTATACCGAGCGCAGAGCAGAGCTTTCCCGGACCGCTGCAAAGATTTTGGAGATTGTCCGTGCCGCGGCGCTTTTTCATAAGCTCGATACCGTCAAGCGGCTCCAGTGCGCGTATCAGCACGGCTTCGGGCTTGTCCTTTGCGTTTGCGACAACGTTGAAACAGGAGTACATTCCATAAATCAAATAAACATACGCGAACCCGCCCTGCCCGAACATAACCGCAGTCCGCGCTGTCGGCACGCCCCCGCAGGAGTGCGCGCCCTTGTCGGCGGGACCGATATAAGCCTCGGTTTCGACGATAATACCGGACGTCACGCCCTCGGCGGTTTTGTGCACAAGCACCTTCCCCAAAAGCGCGGGAGCAAGCTCGTCGGCGCTTTTGAGGTAAAAAATTCTGTTCAGCTTTTTCATTTCGTGCATTTTTATTCCGTAGTAACCGATTTAGCGAGATTTCTCGGCTTGTCGGGGTCGATGCCGCGCAGCACGCTGGTGTAATACGCGATGAGCTGGAGCGCGCAGACGGTTGCAAGCGGCGTGAGCGCGTCGGGCAGGGCGGTGTCGATGTCGAAGCGCATATCAACGGTGTTCTCGGCAAACTGCGTTTCTTTTCGCGTTATCGCGATAATGGTTGCACCGCGCGCCTTGACCTCCTCCATATTGCTGATGGTTTTCGGGAGAACACTCGCCTGCGTTGCCACGGTTATCACGGGAATTCCCTCTTCAATCAGCGAGATTGTGCCGTGCTTCAGTTCGCCGGCAGCATACGCTTCGCTGTGAATGTAGGTGATTTCCTTGAGTTTGAGCGAGCCCTCCAGCGACAGCGCGTAATCAAACCCGCGCCCGATAAAGAACAGCTTCTCCACGTTCACCAGCTTTGAGGCGATAAACTTGCACTCGTCCTCTTTTTTGAGGATTTCCGCGATGGCCTCGGGCGCTTTTTCGATATCGGCGGTGAGCTTTTTCAGCTCGTCTTCGTTAATTTTGCCCCGCGCGAAAGCCAGTCTGAATGCGATTAAATACAGCACGGCAATCTGCACGGTGTACGCTTTTGTGCTTGCCACGGCAATTTCAGGACCCGCAAGCGTGTTTATGCACATATCCGCGGCTCGGGCAATCGCGGAGTACTTCACGTTCACCACGGCGAGAGTTTTCGCGCCCATTTCCTTCGCGAGTTCAAGTCCCGCTTTAGTATCGGCGGTTTCACCGCTTTGTGAAACGAGTATAACCAAGTCGTTTTTATCGATAATCGGGTTCATATAGCGAAACTCGCTTGCGGTTTCCACGGTGACGGGTATCCGCGCAAGCTTTTCGATAGCGTATCGCGCGATAATTCCCGCGTGCATTGCCGTACCGCACGCGACCACAAAAATTTTGTTAATCCCGCGCATAAAATCATCGGTGAAGCCGATATCCGAGAAATCGGGCGCGCCGTCTTTGATAATCGATTTAAGCGTTTTCTCGACAACCTTTGGCTGCTCGTGGATTTCTTTCAGCATAAAGTGCGGGAAGCCCTGCTTTTGCGCCTGTTCAACGTCCCATTCGGCTGTCTGAACGGTTTTCTTGATTTCCAGACCGTGAACGTCGTAAAAACGTACGCTGTTTTCTTCCATACAAACAATCTCGTCGTCATCGAGGAGGACGTAGTTTTTGGTGTATTTGAGGAACGCGGGAATGTCCGACGCGATGAAATATTCGTTGTCGCCGATGCCGACGATAAGCGGGCTTGCTTTACGCACGGCGTACACTCTGTCGGGGAAATCCTTGAAGAGGATACCGAGCGCGAAGCTGCCGCGAAGCTCTTTGACAACCTCGGTTATCGCGCGAAGCGGGTTTCTCTCGGAGTAATAGTAGTCGAGCAGGCAAGCGACAACCTCGCTGTCGGTCTGGCTGATGAACGCGTAGCCTTTTTCCTTGAGGAACGCTTTGAGCTCGGCATAATTTTCGATAATTCCGTTATGTACGATGGTGACGCGCCCGTTTGAGTGAGGGTGAGAGTTGATATCGGAAGGCTCACCGTGGGTTGCCCAGCGCGTGTGACCGATACCGCAGAAGCCCTGGGGCTTGCCCTCGATTTGGAGTTTTTCTTTCATGCAAGCGAGCTTGCCGCGTGTTTTGACGGTTTTGATTATATCATTCTCGAAAACGGCGATACCGGCGCTGTCGTAGCCTCTGTACTCGAGTTTTTCGAGTCCGTCCATCAGTACGTCGGCGCAGTCGCGTTTACCTATATAACCCACAATTCCGCACATAATATTTTCCCCCTAAATCTTGCTTTTACAGCATT
Organism: [Eubacterium] saphenum; assembly: GCA_004554555.1. GTDB lineage: Bacteria > Bacillota > Clostridia > Oscillospirales > Ruminococcaceae > CAG-115. The sequence continues at coordinate 11,310 of SFLN01000061.1, forward strand.
TTATTCTCGATAATCTAATTATATCACCTTTTTTGGCATAAGTCAAGGAGTAGCGCGAAGAGAAGGGCACGCGCAGCGAAAAAAGTCTTTTTGAAAGTCCAGAAAACTTTTTCTTCAGAAAAAGTTTTCTGGTCGCCGAAGGCACTGGAGCGAAGCGTCATTACTGAAGCGAAGCGTAAAAAATCAAAAAAATGGACACTTTTACAAACTTTTCATCTACAAACAGTCTAAGATTACAGTTTGCAACCATTGCCAAATTTTTTCGCGAACGCGAAAAAATTCGCAAACCCCATTTCACAAACCTAACCTTAACAAAGGAACTCGGAGTTCGCGCCCCGAGTTTTTCTTTATTCAATGTGGGATTTGCGGAAGAGATTTTTAGTTTTACCATCTAGTTTAGGTTGTCCTGATTTCTTGCGATTTTTCGGGTATCGAACCCGAAAAATTAGCAAGGGTTGCTTAACGTATGCCGAATTTTTCTGATAAGATTAGTTTGATAAATTGTCCTTTTTTAAATTGACGGCTTCGCCTTCAGTTTTTTACGCTTCGCTCCAGTGCCTTCGGCGACAAGGAACCTTTTTCTGAAGAAAAAGGTTCCTTGACCTCCAAA
>SFLN01000179.1 GCA_004554555.1 [Eubacterium] saphenum
TTTCATAAAAATCCTCCAAATCAGACCTTGTGTTCATAGGCGAAATACCGAAAATATTCTTCAATGCGCTGCAAAATCTCGCTTTCGCGCTCTGGTTCACGGGCGTAAAGCTGAATGAGAAGCGACACGGGCGAGGCAAATTCCATCGCGAGCATTTCGGGGTTGCCCGGGCGCATTGTGCCGTTTTCCATCATCTGCCGAAAAATCTCCCGATAAATGTTCTGCACGATGTCGATGTTGTATTTTGTGGTGAGCAAGCCGATGCGGGTGCTGCGGAACTGCTCCATTGTGAGCATTCTGCGCACTTTTTTTATCATCGGGTCGTGGAGCGTGAACTCAATCCGCTTCAGCGACAAATCAATCAGCTCGTCCATCGAAGCGGGCACTTTCCCGGGATTTTGCGCCGAGCCGAAATTCTGCTGATAATAGCTCTCAGCCTTTTCTATAAGCGCGTCGAGAATATCCTCCTTGCCCTTGAAATGCTTGTAAAGCGACGGGCCTTTTATCCCCGCGTTTTCCGCAATAAGGTCAACTCCTACGCCGTCGTAGCCCTTTTCCGAGAACAACGTAAGCGCGGACTCCAAAATTCTGTCTTTTGTTGGCATTTTTTCCATTTTCTAACTCCTTGCAAAGCTAACGCTCGTTATGATAATTATAGCCGAAATTTTCCGCATTGTCAAGATATGGAGCGAAAAAAATTCCGCAGCACAAATATTTTGGGAAATTTTCTTGACAAAAATGAATTGTTGTGCTATAATTAAAGAAAACGTTCGTTAGCTGACCGGAGAAATAAGCATTTTGCCGATAATGAGGAGGAAAAAATGTACACCGAAGAATACGGAAAAGGGAACGAAAAGATAATTGTAATGCTGCACGGAGCGAATTTTGTACACTCGTTTTCCAAGCAGTATGTTTTGGGTGAAAAGTATCACCTTATTATTCCGCACCTTATGGGCTACGGCAAGGAAACTGCAAAGACATTTGACGCGGAAAAGCAGGCTGCGGAGCTTGCAGATTTTATCTCCGCGCTGGATAAAAAGGTGCTGCTGGTGGGATTTTCGCTGGGCGCGCAGATTGCGTACAAGCTGGTTTCGGAGCACCAAGAGCTGTTTAGCGGCGCGATTATCATAAGCCCGTGGCTTGACAAGAACGAGAAAATGCTCGCCGCGGTTTTGGCGCAGAACGAAAAGCAGTTCAAGATGTTCAAGAAGAAGGGAACGTGCAATTTCATCGGCTTGATGAACGGGCTTTCAAAGCCGCAGAGAAAAGAGTTTGTGGAGCAGATGCAAAAGGTAACGATTGAAACGATGAGAAACGCCGTGGACAACGGGATAACTCTCGATTCGGTCAAGGGCTTTGAAAACGTGCAAATTCCCGTGTACGCGCTTGCGGGTGCAAAGGAGCAGGCTGAGGTTACGGGAAGCGTTCGGGCAATGTCCGAGAAGAACCCAAACTGCAAGTATGAAATCTGGGAAAAAGCCGCGCACAATATCCCGCCGCTGTTCTCGGAGCGGCTGAATGAGTTGATTGAGAAGATGGCTGAATGAAAGGCAGAAGATGATTATTCTGATAACGGGCGCGTCGCATACGGGAAAAACGGCGCTTGCGCAAAGGCTGCTTGAACGGTATAAGTTCCCGTATTTATCGATTGACCACCTCAAAATGGGTTTAATCCGCAGCGGCAGCACCGAGCTTACTCCCCTGAGCGACGACGAAGATTTGACCGAGTATTTGTGGAAAATCGTCCGCGAGATGATAAAAACCGCCGTTGAAAACAAGCAAAATCTTATCGTGGAGGGCTGCTATATTCCGTTTGACTGGCAAAAGGATTTTACGAGCGAATATCTGGAGAATATCAGATACATTTGCCTTGTGATGAGTGAAAAATACATAAGAAATCATTTCGCCGATATTAAGGGATATGCAAACGTTATCGAAAATCGTTTGGACGATGACTGCACGTTGGAAAGCGTGCTGGAGGACAACGAAAAGGTTTTGGAGCTTGCTCAAAAGCACAGGCAAAATTATGTGCTGATTGACGACGAGTACAGGGTTGATGTTGATTTATAAGGAGATAAAATGGACAACCGGGAAAGCA
>SFLN01000180.1 GCA_004554555.1 [Eubacterium] saphenum
CAGAAGAACTTAATCATACGAAAGCGTATCTTTCGCTTGAGAAAATACGCTACGGCGACGAGCTGGAGATATGCTATGACATAAGCGTGAGCGAGTTTTTCATTCCGCCGATGACTATTGAGCCGCTGGTGGAAAACGCTGTAAATCACGGCATAAGCGACCTTCCCGACGGCGGCTGCGTGACGATAAGCACGGCGGAATTGCCCGATTTTTATGAAATTCGGGTGAGCGACAACGGCGTTGGTTTTGACCCGAATAATCTCCCGAACGACGGAAAGCTGCACGTCGGAATTTCCTCGGTGAGGAGCCGACTTCAGATAATGTGCGGCGGCACGCTTGACTTCATCAGCTCCGAAAACAGCGGCACAACCGCGATAATCAGAATACCGAAAGGAACGGAAGAATGAACATAATTGCTGTTGATGATGAAAAGCTGGCGCTGGAGCTGCTGGTTGATTCGATAGAAAAAGTTGTCCCCGAGGCGAAGGTGAACGGCTTTCGGAAAACCGCGGACGCGCTTTCCTATGTGCAAGAGAACGGCTGCGACGTGGCTTTTCTTGACATAAAAATGCGCGGAATGACGGGACTTGAGCTTGCGCGGCAGCTCAAGGAAATCTGCTGCGAGATAAATATTATTTTTGTGACCGGCTACTCCGAGTATTCGCTGGACGCGTTTCGGCTGTACGCAAGCGATTACTTGCTGAAACCCGCGACACCCGAGGCGGTGAAACAGGCACTTTCGCATCTCCGCACGCCGGTTGTGCCGAAAAACGAGAAGAAAATCCGCTTTCAGTGTTTCGGCAACTTCGAGGTTTTCTGCGACGGGAAACCGCTTGTGTTTAAGCGGCAAAAGGCGAAGGAACTGCTTGCTTATCTCGTTGACCGGATGGGCGCGGCTGTGACAATGGGCGAGCTTATCGCGGTGCTCTGGGAGGACGGTCCCGACACATATTCTCGCCAAAGCAATCTCCGAAACTTGATAAGCGAGCTGAAAAAAACGCTTGCCGAGGTTGGTGCGGAGGATATTATTCTGAAAAGCAGAAACACCATTTCGCTAGACTGCGACGCGGTTGAGTGCGATTATTTTGACTTCCTGCGGCACATTCCGTATGCGGTGAACCGATATCGCGGCGAGTATATGAACCAGTATTCCTGGGCTGAAATGACAACCGCTGCGCTTCCCGAGTCAACGTCAACATAAACAGAATTTGTTGCACTTTTGTTGCACTTGGGCTTCTATAATTATTTAAGAATAATTATCTGCAAAAAGATATTTTTATGGAGTAGAACTGAGAGATTTCTCTCGGAACGGAGGTTTTTATGAAAAAAAGGGTACTTGCCTTGCTCTCGGCATTGGCGATGCTTGTGGTAATGTTCACGGGCTGCTCGGCGAACCGGGAAAACTCTTTGGACGAAAAGACGTTTGCATCACTCTCGGATTTCGCGGGAGAAACAATTTCTTTGCCGACAGGCTCTGCGCTGGACAGAATTGTATCCAAAGCAATCGGCAACGTGGAATTCTCTTACACCAAGGACAACAGCTCTGCTATCGAGTCGGTCAGGTCAGGAAAAGCCGCTGCGGTTGTTCTCGACAAGCCTGTCGCTTATAAGGCAGCCGCCGCGAACAGCGAGCTTATGCCGTTCCCGATTGCGGTTGAAGTGGACGATTACGCGTATTTGTTCCCGAAGGGCAGCGATTACGTTGACAAATTCAACAGCGCGCTGAAGGAGCTTCGCGAGTCGGGAAAACTTGCAGAGCTTGAGGATTACTGGATAAACAATCCCGTGGAAAATCCAGTTGTTGAGCCGCAGAAGTCAACAGGAAAAAACGGTACGGTGAAGGTTACCGTTGAAGATGACGTTGAGCCGATGGCATATATAAACGGCAGCGGAGAGGTTATCGGTTATGATATCGCCGTGTGCAACCTCATTTGCGACAAACTCGACATTAAAGCCGAGTATGTTCCGACCTCCGCGGACTCGGTTGTCGAGAACATCAAGAGCGGAAAAACCGATTTTGC
>SFLN01000181.1 GCA_004554555.1 [Eubacterium] saphenum
TGTTAAAGGTCTTGACAGCTATTTAAAGGAAAACGGGCTTGTTGACAGCCCCGACGACTATTGAGGTTTTTATGAAAAATTTGTCACTTGTTAAACTGTTCACGGCGCTGTTCATTTTCGCCGTCTATATGTTTGTTTTCAATATCGCGGGAACGGTCGAGGGAGTGCCTGTTGTCAAGGAGGCGCCGCCCGAGCCTGTCGAACAGCCGCAGCACGCCACCGGTACAACCGACTTTATCCTCCCCGACAACCAAATCGACAGCTCGGAGGGTATCGTTAAAATCGAAACGCTTTCGTTCGGCACGCCAAATCTATCCCGCGCGCCCGTTTACTCGGTTTACAAGCCGAGCGAGCTTGTCGCCAACCTTCAGGGCTCCGATATGGAAACAAGCTCTTCGTCAAGCACCAAGGATACTATCAATATCATAGACGATGACGTTCCGCCGGAGTCTAGTTCATCTAGTTCGTCTAGTTCTTCGAGTTCGTCAAGCTCGTCTAGTTCATCAAGCTCATCGAGTTCATCAAGTTCATCGAGTTCATCGAGCTCATCGAGCTCATCAAGTTCATCGAGCTCATCGAGTTCATCAAGCTCATCAAGTTCATCGAGCTCATCGAGTTCATCAAGTTCATCAAGTTCATCAAGTTCATCGAGTTCATCGAGCGTTATCGAAAAGCCGGTCAACGATGAAACGCTCACGGTCAACGACAATGGAACCATCGTTTCGGGAAGCGCGCTCGACATTATCTCGGGCATCGTTGCAAACGAAATCGGCAACTCTTTCGCGCCCGAGGCTATAAAAGCGCAGGCTGTCGCGGCGTACACCTATGTGAGATTTTTCAACGACCGCGGTCAATCGCCAAGCGTTATCCTGAGCAGCAATGTTTCCGACTCCACAAGATTGCTCGTTCAATCGGTTATCGGCGAGGCGGTTTACTATGACGGCGAGATTATTCAAGCGGTTTATTCGGCGTCCTCCGCGGGCTACACCGCCTCCTGCAAAACTGTTTGGGGCACGGATTATCCGTATCTGCAAAGCGTTTTCTGCGAGCTGGACGAAGAGTACGACCCGAATTACGGCAGAACCAAAACCTTCTCCTCAAGCGATATCAAGTCCCGCGTCTACAACAAAACCGGCATTTCCCTCAGCGGAAATCCCGAAAACTGGTTTGTGATAGACGGGCGCGTTGACGGGAAATACGTCAGCTCAATGAGCATCGGCGGTAATCACGCTTACGTTTCCGACGGCAAAACCGTGAATATAACGGGGCGCGTTTTCCGCGAGAAGATTATGAGCTTCGATATCCGCTCGAACGCTTTCGATATCGACTACAACCCCTCAACCGATGAGTTCACCTTCACTACATACGGCTACGGTCACGGCGTCGGGCTCAGCCAAAACGGTGCAAACAACCTTGCGAAGTACTGGGGCTGGGATTATCGGCAAATTTTGGAGTTCTATTACACCGGTACATACGTTGCATAACAAAAGCCCCTCGAAACCAATCGAGGGGCTTTTTTTGCTTATTGCCGGATATAAATTCCCTGCTCTTCGAGATAATCCTCAAGCTCCTGCTTCATATCCCAAATTTTCTCTTCATTCTCCTTGATTTGTTCTTCACTCAGCTTAGGAGAATTTTTGTTCTCGGCAACATTTTTTTCTTTTTCGTCCATAAGAACACCTCCTCAGTTTTATTGTAACATAAACCCGAGGAGGTTGTCAACACTTTTTTTACATTTTAAGGAAAAAATATCTATCAAACGAAGCCGACTATCGATGAAACCAGAATTACCGCCATACAAACGGGAACGACAAACTTGATTACAATGTTGTACATCGTCTTTGCCTTGAACTTGCCCGAGCTTTCAACCTCGTCCGAAACGTATTTCGGGCGCGTTATGAAGCCAACCAGAATTGCAGTCAAGAGCGCTACAATCGGCATCATAATATTGTTGCTGATGAAATCGAAGAAGCTCAGGATATCCATTCCGAGTATCGTAAAGCCCGACCAGATGCCGTT
>SFLN01000182.1 GCA_004554555.1 [Eubacterium] saphenum
GCGGATTTTTGCGTAAGCAAAAAACGCAAAGAGGAAAACGAAGTTTTCCTCAAGCCCTTTGCGCTTGCTAACGCGTTTTGTCGCTTCGCTCCAGTGCCTCCGGCGGCCAAAAAAATTTTTCTGAAGAAAAAGTTTTTTGGAATTTCAAAAAGACTTTTTTCGCTTCGCGCCCCACGGCAGATAATGCGTCACTTTACAGCTCCGCGATAACCTCAACCTCAACCAGCGCACCCTTCGGTATCTGCAATCCGCCAACGCACGACCTTGCGGGCTTCTCCGTGAAATACTCCGCGTAAACCGCATTAAACTTCGCAAAATCACCGATATCCTTCAAGTAGCAATTGGTCTTAACAACCTTCTCGAGAGAGCTTCCCGCCGCTTCCAGAACCGCTTTGAGGTTCTCGCAAACGCGCTTCGTCTGCTCCTCAATTCCGCCCTCAACCAGATTTCCCGTTGCCGGGTCAATCGGAATTTGCCCCGAGCTGTACACCAAGTTTCCCGTAATCTTCGCCTGCACATAAGGCCCGATTGCCGCAGGAGCGTTGTCCGTGTGAATTGTTTTCATAGAAATACCTCTTTTCGTTTACTTTATGTAGTCCACAAGCCTGTAACCCGCGTCAACAAGCGCCCCGCGGATTTCCTCAAGGTGCTCGGAGTTGCGTGTTTCAAGGTGAATACGCAGGAAGCAGCCGTTGATGTCAGGATTTTCATCGGCGCGTTCGTGACGAACAGCCGTAACATTTCCGCCGTGCTGAGCGATAATCTGCGAAACTCCAAGCAGCTGTCCGGGCTTATCCACAAGCTCGATGTTGAGCATTCCCGAACGCCCGCTCTTGACCAGACCTCTTCTGATAACGCGGTTCAAGATGGTAACATCGATATTACCGCCCGAAACCACGCACACAACCTTTTTGCCCTCAACAGGGATTTTGTTGAACATAACCGCCGCTACCGAAACCGCGCCCGCGCCCTCGGCAATCAGCTTCTGCTGTTCAATCAGCGCGAGAATTGCACCCGAAATTTCGTCCTCGGAAACCGTGACGATTTCATCAACATACTTTCGGCAAAGCTCAAATGTGTTCTTTCCCGGCTCCTTTACAGCAATTCCGTCCGCCAACGTCGCCACGCTTTCAAGGCGCTCGATTTTGTTGTCGTGGATTGAGTTGAACATCGACGGAGCGCCCGCCGCCTGTACGCCGTAAACTTTAATTTTCGGGTTGAGCTGCTTTATCGCAAACGCAACTCCCGAAATAAGTCCGCCGCCGCCTATCGGCACGACAACCGCGTCAACCTCGGGCAAATCATCGAGAATTTCAAGTCCGATTGTGCCCTGTCCCGCGATTACGTTTTCATCGTCAAACGGGTGAATAAAGGTGTAGCCCTTTTCATCGCGGAGCTGAAGTGCCTTGTTGTAAGCGTCGTCGTAAACGCCAGGCACCAAGCAAACGTCCGCGCCGTAAGCCTTCGTTGCCTCAACCTTTGAAATAGGCGCGCCGTCCGGCAGACAAATCAGCGACTTAATCCCCGCCTTTGTTGCCGCAAGCGCGACACCCTGCGCGTGATTTCCCGCAGAACAAGCAATAACGCCCTTTTCGCGTTCAGCCTCGGTGAGCTGGGAAATCCTGTAATAAGCGCCGCGAACCTTAAACGAACCCGTAACCTGCAAATTTTCAGGCTTCAGATAAACCTCGGCTGCGGGGTTTATTTTGGGAGCTTTTATCAGGTCGGTTCGCCTGATAACTTCCTTCAGAACGTGCGACGCCTTGTAAATACTGTCAAGCGTGAGCATTTTTCCATACCTTCTTTGCTTAAAAAATAAAAAATTTTACCACATTACATTATACAACGCTTTGAGGAATTTGTCAAGTCTTATTGACAAACATCGAAAAATGTGGTATAATAAATGCAAAACGTTTAGTATACAATCGTCCGTACGCGTACGTTTGCTTTGTTTGCTTTGTGCAGTTATGGACAATTTTACAGCAACCTTACGGTTATGTAAAAAATTAAGTATAAGTTGGCTCTTGTGTTTATAGAGCCGTTCTGCGTTGCATTTTATGTGATTTGGACAATCTGCGGAGTAAGCGACGTGCTTGACGGCACGGTTGCCCGAATGCTGAAAAAAGAGAGCAAATTCGGCGCGCGTCTCGACAGCATAGCGGACATAATGTTCTACCTGCTGATGCTGTACAGGGTTTTGCCGACGCTTATCGCGGTTTTGCCGAGATGGATTTGGATAATCGTCTGCGCGATTGCGCTGACAAGAATCGGCGCTTACGTCACCGCGCTGATAAAATTCAAGCGTTTCGCCTCGCTTCACAGCTACCTCAACAAGCTGTCGGGATTTATGCTGTTTCTCGTGCCGTACTTCATCTTTATGAGCTGGTTCTGGATTTACTGCGTTGTGCTTTGCGGAATCGGGCTTGCTTCGTCAATCGAGGAGCTGCTCATTCACCTGCTCTCGCGGCATTATCAAGAAGGCAGACAAACCATAATCGGGCTGAAGGTCGGGAAGAGAAACAAAAAGCCGAAGAGCGAAAACGGCGCAGAGGCTGTCGAAAAGGACTGAAAAATTTGGCAATTGCAAAGCGGTTGCCTTTATAAAAGGAGATAATTTTATGTACGTTACTTGTTTGGATTTGGAAGGCGTTCTTGTACCGGAAATCTGGATTGCGTTCGCCGAGGAAACCGGTATCCCCGAGCTTCGCAGAACAACCCGCGACGAGCCGGATTACGACAAGCTGATGAAATTCCGCATCGGTATCCTGAAAGAGCACGGTCTTGGGCTCAAGGAAATTCAAGCGACAATCGCGAAAATCGACCCGATGCCCGGCGCAAAGGAGTTTTTGGACGAGCTGAGAGAAAACTCGCAGGTGCTGATTTTGAGCGACACGTTCACGCAGTTTGCTGCGCCCCTGATGAAAAAACTCGGTCAGCCGACCATCTTCTGCAACTCGCTTGAGGTTGCTCCCGACGGTGAAATCACGGGCTACAAAATGCGCGTTGAGAAGTCCAAGCTCACCACCGTCAAGGCGCTTCAGTCCATCGGTTTTGAAACCATCGCAGGCGGCGACTCCTTCAACGACCTCGGTATGATTACCGCGTCAAAGTTCGGCTTCCTCTTCCGCTCAACCGAGCAGATTAAGAAGGATTATCCCGATATCCCTGCGTTCGAGGAATACGGAGATTTGCTCAAGTACCTCAAGGAGTGCCTCGCAAAGTAACCGGCGTGACGGCAAAAACAAATTAAATTCATAAACAAAGCCGCATTTGATGTTTTTCAAGGGCGGCTTTGCGTTATCATTGAAACGAGGGGGAAATTATGGAAACGCCTTCAAGCAGCGCGGTTAAAGAGCTTATCGGCTCGGACAAGTCAAAGATTTGGGACAATCTTACAGCAAGCATTGAAGAACTGTACGATACGGACAGAATTTGGAACAAGGGCTTTGGGGATTGGATTTACGAGTACAAATACCGCCGCGGCGGGAAAACTCTCTGCGCGTTATACGCTAAACAGGATATCGCAAATATTCTCATCATATTGGGGAAAGCGGAGCGCGAAAAGTTTGAATTGCATCGAGAAAAATTCT
>SFLN01000183.1 GCA_004554555.1 [Eubacterium] saphenum
CCTCACATTTTTTACGCTCAAAGCCTACTACGAAACCGACCCCGAGGTGTGCGAGGATATTCAGAAATTAATCGGAAGAATTGTTTCATTCAATTCAAATGCAAACTTCCTTAAAATAAATCCCGATATTTTTGTCGAGGGAATTGATTTGCAGATGATGTATCTTGATATGTATCTTGCGTCCGAAGGTTATCTTTGGGAGAAATCACATCAAGGGAAATTTGACGCGGACGAGGTTGAAAAGGACTTTGAGAGAATGATTGATTTCTGGAAGAAAATCTATCTGCGAAAGGAGAAATAAGATGAGCATTATCGAAACCAAAAAGCTTACCAAATACTACGGAAAAAGCCGCGGTATAATCGACCTTGATTTGACGGTAAACGAGGGCGAGTTTTTCGGCTTTATCGGTCCGAACGGCGCGGGAAAGTCCACGACTATCCGAACCTTGCTCGGTCTGATTTATCCATCCTCCGGAGAAGCGAAAATTTTCGGGAAAGACATTATCCGCGACAAAAAGGAAATCCTCGCCGATATAGGCTATATGCCGTCCGAAGCCACCTTTTACAGCGGAATGAAGGTGAGAGAAATCATTGCGCTTTCGGCGAAAATCCGCAAAGCTGACTGCTCAGCCGAAGCCGACAGACTTTGTGAGCGGCTTACGCTTGACAAGGAAAAGCGCGTCGAGGAGCTTTCTCTGGGTAACAGGAAAAAGGTTTCAATCGTCTGCGCGCTCCAGCACAAGCCGCGGCTTTGTATACTCGATGAGCCGACAAGCGGTCTTGACCCGCTTATGCAGAAAGAGTTTTTTGATATACTCAAGGAGCGTCACAGCAGCGGCGCAACAATTCTTTTTTCCTCGCACGTTTTGTCCGAGATACAGAAAAACTGCTCGCGCGCGGCGATAATCAAGGACGGCAGACTGATTGCGCTTGACAGCGTGGAAAATCTGTCGAAAACCAATGCAAAGCGCGTTACTTTGCACGGCGTGAAAACCGTTCCCGAAACGCTTGCGGCAAAGTCTGCCGAAACAAACGGCGACAGCGTTTCTTTCCTGTTTAACGGTGATATTAAGGAGCTGCTGAATGCCGTAAATTCGCTTCCGATTTACGATATGACGATAACCGAACCGAGCCTTGACGAAATCTTTATGCACTATTACGAGAAAGGCGGCGAAAACCGATGACGATATACAAAAAAGAGTTAAGACAGTCATTTAAATCATTTTGTATCTGGACAGGGGCAATCGCGTTTATGATGTTGGTTTGCATACTGCTTTTCCCCGAGATGAAAAACCAAATGGACAGCGTGAGCGAAGTGTTTGCCAATATGGGCGGATTTACCGCGGCGTTTGGAATGGATAAGCTCAGCTTCGGCGAGATTATGGGCTTTTACGGGATTGAGTGCGGAAATGTAATCGGTATAGGCGGCGGATTTTTTGCGGCGCTTGTGGGAATAGCGGTGCTTTCAAAGGAAGAAAAGGAACGAACCGCCGAATTTCTGCTGACGCACCCCGTAAGCCGATTTTCCGTTGTCACACAAAAACTGCTTTCGGTTTTAACGCAGGTTATTTTGTTGAATGTGATTGTGACTGCGGTGAGCTTTGCCGCAATTGCCGCAATCGGCGAGGAGCTGAAGACAACCGAGTTTTTCCTCCTCCACAGCGCATATCTGATAATGCAGCTTGAAATATCCTGCATCTGCTTCGGGATTTCTGCTTTTATAAAGCGCGGAAGCGTCGGGATTGGTCTGGGGCTTGCGCTGGCGCTTTACTTTATGAATATTGTGTGCAACATAAGCGAGCAGGCAAATTTTCTTCGATACATCACGCCCTACGCATACGCTGAGGCGAGCAGCATCATTTCCGAAGCAAAGCTTGACATCGGGTTGATTGCAGTCGGCGCAGGAATTGCAGTAATCGGCGCTGCTGCGGGGTATCTCAAGTATCTCAAAAAGGACATCGCGTCATAAATCAAAGCACGATACCGTGAAAGTATCGTGCTTTTTTCACTGTTT
>SFLN01000062.1 GCA_004554555.1 [Eubacterium] saphenum
ACGAAAAACCGAAAGGAGAAAATATTATGCGCTATGACGAAATGAACAAAGAACAGCTCCTCGCCGAAAAACAAGCGGTTTCGGCTCTCTACGAGGATTACAAGAAAAAAGGTCTCAACCTCACTATGGCTCGCGGTATCCCCGCGCCCGAGCAGCTCGATTTGTCCATCAATATGCTCCTCCATTGCCTTGACGGTGACTATAAGTCAAGAAGCGGCGCGGACTGCCGTTCCTACGGTGTTCTCGACGGTATCCCCGAGGCAAAGGAGCTCTTTATGGAAATGCTCCACGTCGGTGCGGACGAGGTTATCGTCGGCGGCAACTCCTCGCTTCAGATGATGTACGACACCATCATCAGAGCCCTCCAGCTCGGCGTTCTCGGCAGCGATAAGCCGTGGGGTAAAAACGACAAGGTTAAGTTCCTTTGCCCTGCGCCCGGCTACGACAGACACTTCGCAATGTGCGAGGCGCTCGGTATCGAGATGATTACCGTTCCCTACAAGGCGGACGGTCCCGATATGGATATGATTGAAAAGTATGTCTCGGGGGACGAGGAAATCAAGGGCGTTTGGTGCGTTCCGCAGTACTCAAACCCCACGGGTATAACCTACTCGGACGAGGTTGTCCGCCGTTTCGCGAACCTCAAGCCCAAGGCTAAGGATTTCCGCATTTTCTGGGACAACGCTTACTGCGTTCACCACCTCTACGACAACGACCGCGACCATCTGCTCAACATCATCGATGAGTGCAAAAAAGCCGGCAACCCGAATATGGTTTTCGAGTTTGCTTCAACATCGAAGATTTCGTTCCCGGGCGGCGGTCTTGCGGTTATCTGCGCTTCCAAGGACAACATCGATTTCATCAAGAAGCAGATGGCGTTCCAGACTATCGGTTTCGACAAGCTCAACCAGCTCCGTCACGCCAAGTATTTCAAGGATTTTGAGGGTATCGAAAAGCATATGCAGGCGCACGCCGCGATTATCAGACCGAAGTTCGAGGTTGTAAAATATATGCTCGAGAAGGAGCTTTTGCCGCGCGGTATCGGCGAGTGGACAAACCCCAAGGGCGGCTATTTCATCTCGTTCAACGCGCCCGAGGGCACCGCGAAGAGAATTGTCGCGCTCGCAAAGGAAGCGGGCGTTGTTATGACGGGCGCGGGCGCAACCTACCCCTACGGAAACGACCCCCACGACAGCAACATAAGAATAGCCCCGACCTTCCCGTCCGTGGACGATTTGAGAAAGGCTATGGAGCTGTTCTGCGTATGCGTAAGACTTGCGTATCTTGAGAAGAACGCTTAATCGGGGAAAAAGAAATTTTTGTCGTTTTCCTTTTCGATTTCTTTGGCTTTTTGATAATCCATGATGTCGCGGAAAGCGTCCTCTATCGAGGGCTTGTCGAAAGTCGGAATTTCCCTTTCGCGAAGCGCTTTGTCAAGACCTTGCGCCCGCAAATCATCAACGATTTGTGAAAGCTTGCCGAACGGCGTATCCTCAAACCGCTGCGAGGTTTTTGCACCGGGGAAAACGTACTTGAACTCGTATTCATCGCGCGTTGTCCGAACAAAAACCGTGTAGCCCTGCGGGAAAAAGTGCAGGAATTTCAGCGGCTCATAGTCGATTACCACGACTTCTTTGTAGAAAATTATCGTCGCGCCGCGGTTCTTCCGAGATACCGTAAACTCGCGTCCCGTCGCGTGCCATTGGTATTTTTCACCGCTGCGCAGAACGCTTAAAATCGTGCCGCAGACCAAAAGCATTATCATAAGTAAAATGAAGAAAAAGTCCGCAGCTGTTTCGTTTCCGCGGAATATAAGCCGCGCAAGCTTTACAAGATATCCTGCGAAAAATCCAAATATAAAAGCCGTTATTACGACAGTTATGACGGTTTTTTTCTTGGAACACGCAAGGTGAAGCTCCCCCGACCCCATAAAAACCTTTTCGGGGTGCGGTATGTCGGCGTTTTCGGGATTGGTGAAATCAATGTTCATTTGTTTCTCCGTTCCTCTCGGCGAAAACCGCGAAAGGCGTTTCGCAGAGCAGTTTCATTTGGAATGGCTTTGGGTAAATATAGCGGAATTTCAGCGTTTTGTCTTTGGTTTTTATCACCGCAGCCGCGCCGAAAAGCCGCCGCTTGTACACAATATCTTGTACCTCGCTGAACTTGATTCGCGTGGTTTTTCCCTCGCCGTTTGCTTGGCGAAGAACAAATTCTTGGTTATCCGAGCGGTATCGGTAAGGCTCGCCTTTGAGGATTTGCCGAATACACGGGATAACGATAAAAAGTGCAAATACAACAAGCGCCACAATATATTGCGGTTGGAGATAAATTACTGTTGGCAGAATTATGCAAAACGCGCACACGGCGGTGATTATCGCAAGCTGCGCGGCGGTCTTTTTCTTGGACAGACCAAGCCGCACGCTTTGCTGTTCGGGCAGCTTTTTGCTCTCGGCGATTTGCTCGCGGATTACCTCGAACGGCAGCTTTTCGGCTGATATCCAATGACGGAAGCGCGGGAAAACGTATTTGTAGGTGAAAAAGCCGCTTTTGGTTTCAATCGTGACGTAATAGCCGTTGTCAAACCACAAAAACTTGTGCGGGCTGTAATCCACGCTCAGCACGTCCTTGTAGAAAAAGTGCGCGACCGCACCTTTTCCGTCCCTGCGTGAAAACGAAAATTCTCGGAGATTTGCGCTGTATTTGTACTCGTTTCCGCTGCGCAGATACACCATAATCGGCGTCATAATGACGATGTATCCAAGCGTTATGAAAAGCACCGGATATGTCGCGGTAAGCAGCGATGACGGCAGAAACGAGATGTAGGTTATCAGGAAAAAAACCTCCAGAAGCGTTGCCAGCGCGGCTAAAACTGCGCAGATTTTTTGGGAAATCCCCGATTTTGCGATGTAAAACGAGCCTTGCGCGATGATTTCTTTCTCGTTTATCGCGCGCTCTCGGTTGATTTTTTCAAGCTCGGTGAGCTGTTTTTCGCGCTCGCTTTCGGTTATCCTCGCGCTTTCGGCTGTATAGCCCTCGACTGTCGGGGAAACACGCGGTTTGTCGTTTGTCATGGTCACTTCCTCGCGGATACCTCGGGCATTTCGGTATCGTCAGCGGGTTTGTCGGGATTTTCGGGCTGCGCGTTGTTCACCGAAGCCTTTTTCGGTGCGACAGCAGACATCTCCGAGCCTTGCGCAAAAAGCGCTTCAACGCGGTCTTCGGTTGTCTTTTTCTTCGCGCGCGCTTTTTCAATATCTTCACGGCTGAGCGCACGGTTCGACTTGCTCTTGATTTCGGCAAGCTTCGCCTCTTCATCGGAACGGCGGTTTTCGATAATCTGCATTCGCTCTTTTATAATGTAGAACGGCGTGGTTTTTTCCGACTGGAACTGCCCCTCAAACGTTACCGCGTAATGCTCGACGCGGTTTCCGAAATAAATGTCAACGTCATAGCCGTGGATTTTCCCTAAAATGCTTCTCGGCGTGAAGTTAACCGCGGTTACATCGTTATATTTGATTGTGTGCATATCGCCGCCGATGTTCGCGGTGAAAAGCTCTTCGGCTGCCGAATATGTACACTCAAAGCCGCGCTTGGTGTACGATGTCCCGAGCTTGAATATCACAAAGCTCGCCGCCGCTGCACCGAGAAATATCACGGCTCCCGTCATCGCGTAGAAAAGCGGGTTCGTGTCGGGCGGCGAGGACGCTATCATACTTCTCAGGAATATCGTCCCTCCGGCAAGTCCTCCCAGCGTTCCCGCGATAAGTATTATTGTGAAAATAAGTATAAACGCTTTTTCGGATTTGTAGGGCGCACGGAATTTTCCGCTTTCCGAAAAGCCAAAGCGCCCTTTGTCTTCGACATTGGTGTAATTTTGTTCAAGCATTGCTAAGCTCCTTCCTGAAAATTTGGTTTGAATTTGATTATATTATAACAAATTCTCGGGCGAGTGTCAATAAACATTATGTAAAATTTAAGGCGGTGATTTTTGTGGAAGCGTATGAATGCTTTCGCGATTTGGCGATTATTTTGATTGCGGCAAAGCTCTTGGGACTGCTTGCCAAAAAGCTCAAGGCCCCGCAGGTTGTCGGGCAGATTTTAGCGGGACTTCTTATCGGTCCGTCGCTTTTGGGCTGGGTTCAGCAATCCGATTTTATCGTTATGCTTGCTGAAATCGGCGTGGTTTTGCTGATGTTCTCGGCGGGTCTTGAAACGAATTTGAAAGAGCTTGTCAAAACGGGACCCGTGGCTCTCACAATAGCCTGCGCGGGCGTTTTTGTGCCGCTGGTTTTGGGCTGGCTTTTGTACAGCCTGTTCTTCGGCTTCGCGCCTATCGGCTCGGACGAGTTTTTCCGCGGGCTGTTCATCGGTACAATTATGACCGCAACCTCCGTCAGCATCACGGTTCAGACGCTTCGTGAGCTCGGTCACCTCAAAGGAAAAGTCGGCACGATTATCGTATCCTCGGCAATCATCGATGATGTTATCGGTATCATCGTCCTCACGTTCGTCATCGGTTTCCGCTCCTCCGACGCAAAACCGGTTGACGTGGTTATCAAGACGCTGCTGTTTATCGTATTCAGCGTTGTTGTGGGATTTTTGGTTTACCTGCTGTTCAAATTCCTCGACAAGCTCGCTCCTCATCACCGCAGAATTCCCATTTTCGGACTTGCGCTTTGCTTCGCGATGGCGTTCTGCGCGGAGAAACTCTTCGGCATTGCCGATATCACGGGTGCTTATGTCGCGGGAATTATCCTGTGCAACCTGCGCGACGCGGAGTACATCGCGGGCAAGATGGACATCTCGAGCTATATGCTTTTCGGGCCTGTCTTTTTCGCCTCAATCGGTCTCAAAACCAACTTTGACGGCTTTTCTCTCCAGCTTTTGTGGTTCTCGCTTGCATTTGTCGTTGTGGCACTGGCGGCGAAGGTCATCGGCTGCGGACTGATGGCGAAAGCGTGGCGGCTGAGCAACAGGGACGCGCTCAAGGTCGGCGTCGGTATGATGACGCGCGGCGAGGTTGCCCTTATCGTCTCGCAAAAGGGACTTTCCGTCGGTATGGTTTCGCCCGAATATTTCACCTCAGTCATTTTGCTGATTTTGTGCAGCTCCATCGTTTCTCCGATTATTTTGAAGCTCCTCTACCGCGGCGAGAAAAAGCCCGATAATTCTCACCACAGCGGTGAAAATCCCGACCTTGACGAAACAGAAATTGTCTACTCGGATTACTGATAAATACAAATTCCGCCGTACTGCTAAGCACGGCGGTTTGTTTATTGGACGGAATTTGCGCGCAGCTGACGTTCCGGTGCGCTCAGCGGCGTGTCTTCACCCGCCTTTGAGCTGAGTTTTACTTTTTAGCATAGTTTGCGGTCTGCGCGCTTCCTGGCGATTTTTCGGGCATCGAACCCGAAAAATCGCGCGTTTTTGAAAAACTTCGTTTCTCAAAAACGCGGTTAGCCTCCGGATTTTACCTTGGAACACACCTTCATTTATACGCGCTCTCGGCGATTTCGGCGGCGTCGAGCCGCCGAAATCGCTGCATTTTTGTCGGCTGAAAGCCTCCAAAAATGCTTGGGGAACACCCCTCGGGGTTTTCCCCAAGCCCCTTTCCTCTGGGGGAAAAACTCTTGTTTTTCCCCCAGACCCTCTTTAGCGCTTGCTAACGCGTTTGCGCGGCTTCGCCGCGAGTGCGGCGCTTCGCGCCGAGTGCCTCCGGCGGCTTGAAACCTTTTTCTGAAGAAAAAGGTTTCAAGACTTCCAAAAAGACTTTAAGCGCTTCGCGGCTCATGGGGCGCATAATGCGAAAACTCTTTTCAGTTCAGCTGCTCCGTCCTGCGATTCTTAATAAGAAACACCGACAGCACCTTCGACAAAAATACCAGCGAATCAATCTGCTCCTGCGTCCAGAAACGGTTCTCCCTGCACTCGTCAAACCCGACAAATCCCTTGAACTCACCGTTGTCCAAAATCGCGCACTGCAGCATCGATTTTATCCCCTGCGGCTCCAAAACCGCCCTTGTCGGTTTGTCAAGCTCGCTTATATCACGGCAGTAAAAAATACCGTCATCGTTCATATTCTCGCGGTAATGCCCGCCGAGGTCCTCCTCATACGACACGTTTTGAAGTATATCAATCTCCGGCGGCACTCCCTCCGCACACCACTCAAACGTGTTCGAACAATACGCTCCGTCCTCGCTGTCCTCGAAAATATACACCCTGCTTACGTCAAAGTTTTCTCCGACAAACCGCAGCGCCTGATTTATACCCGCAGTCAGGTCCGTTCCCGAATACAACAGGCTGAAAATCCGCATTATCAGCGGCACCGCGCCGTTCGGGTTCGCGCTCAGCACAACGTTCTCCCTGCCTTTTTTCACCGCTTCCTCCGTGCGGTAGGTTCTCTCGTTCATCAGGTTCGGGTCAAACAGCACAACGCAGTTCTTGCCGCGGTTTTTCGCCTGGTAAAGCGCGCTGTCTGCCTGCTTCAGCAGCTGACGGTAATCGCGGTTGTCGGGATTTGCAATCGAAATTCCGATACTGCTCTTTATTCCGTCCAGCTCGGGAATGTTGATTTTCGCAACCTTTTCGAGTATCTGATTTCCCTTCCTTTCGGCAAGAGCCGCCGTTGCGTGCGGAACGAACACGAAATACTCGTCACCGCCGTATCTTCCCACGATATCCGAATCGCGGAAAACCTCCTTCACGGTTGTCGCGAACATCTTCAAAAATTCATCGCCGAACATGTGTCCGAGGCGGTCGTTTATGCTCTTGAAATCGTCCACGTCTATCATCAGCAGCGCGCCCGATGTGCTCCGCTTCAGCTCGTTTTTGATAAGCTCCTCGGTTGTCGCCTTGTTGTAGATGTCAACGCAGAGGCTGTCGTACATCGCGCGCGACTGTATCTCCTCAATTCGCGCCATCTCGTCCTCAACGTCCTCGAGCTTTCCGACAATTCTGAACACAACTCCGTCCTCGTCGCATATACTCTTGAAAATTGCCTTGTTCCTGCGCGGATAGCCCTCGACGAGCATTTTCACAACAATAGTTTCGGTTGATTCGGCGTCCGACAGCATTTTCAGCACGTCCACAAAGCTCCGTCTGTCCTCCTCGCAGAGCTTCGAGAATACCGAAATATCCTTCGTTACTCCCGACAGCGTGACAGGGTGCGCTTCTCCGTCGTCCGAGCCTTGGTAATAAGTCAGCTCGTCGATATCGGGCGAATAGCTGAAAATCGTCACGTTCACCTCGCCGATAAGCACCTGGTACATCTGGTCGCGGACAGCCTCCTGCTTACGCGACTCAACCTGCTCGCTTATGTCCGAAATTACCGTGTACACCATCAGCGCGCCGTCCTCTTCAACCGTGCTGTACGCTGCCTTTATCCAGATATGCTTCCCGTCGTGGCGCACATACGGGAAAACCTGCTCGCCGCTCGTTCCCGCAGCAATTTTGTATCGGCTGAGCAGCTCGCTTATCGGATTTTTGTCGCTGAAAAGCACCTGCTTGTTGTTCTCGCCGAAAATTCTGTACATCTTCTCGCTGAGGAAAACAGGCAGAGTTTCGTCCTCGGTGCAGCGGAAAATTCCCAGTCCCATCGGTATATGCCGAACAGTTTTACGCAGCAGGCTGTCCGTTTTCTCGCGCTCCAGCCACTTCGCCTCGCGCACGGAGTTTACCAGCTCCGAGTCCTGCTCGTTCAGAACCTTTTCCGTGATATCTGACAGCGAAATGCAGATTATCGGGTTTTTGTCCGTGCCGCCGATCCGCCTGTGTATCGAGTCAAGGTAGATTACATCGCCGTTTTTCTTGTAGCGGCGGCATACCGCACGTACAGGTCTGCCCGTTCTCGCGGCTTCAAGGCAGGCGTTTTTCGAAATTTCCACATCATCGGGGTAGAGGTGCTCCCAAACGTTCGTGTTCTCCTCGAGATATCTGTTTTCCTCGGTGTAGCCCATTAAGTTGTAGTACTCCTCGTTCACGCGGATAATCTCGAGCTTGTCGCCCGTAAACTCGTAAATTCCGAAGCCGCCGAAAATACTCCCGATGAGCTTCGACAAAACCGAGTCGTTCCCGAAAATCTTGTTTATGTCAACGTCCATTCCGTAGGTTTCAACCACGGTTTCCTGCGTTGTCACGCGGTTTTCGGCAAGAAGTGCCGCAAACTCGTTCTCGGGCACCGGTCTTGCAAAATAGAAGCCCTGAATGTACCCGCAGCCGATGCTTTCGAGGAACTCAAACTGCTCGCGCGTTTCCACGCCCTCCGCCAGCAGCGGCGCGTTCAGCCACTTTCCCGTCCTCACAAGCGAGGTTATGATTGCGCCGATTTTGCCGTTTCTCTCGAAGCCCTCCATAAATTTCATATCCAGCTTCAAGATGTCAAACGGCATTCTTTTCAGCGTGTTCAGCGACGATGTGCCGCCGCCGAAGCCGTCCAGAACTATCGGATATCCCGCCGAACGCAGCTTCTTTATTGTTTCGATAAGCGTTGTGGAGTTGTCGGTGAAAACCGTTTCCGTGACCTCAATTCTGAGGTTTCGCGGCTCAACCTTGTATTTACGCGCAATCGCGTTGATTTTGTCGAACATATTCGGGTTGTAAAGACTCGTCCGCGAGATGTTCACCGACATCGGGAACTGCTCCAAATCAGCGTCCGCGCGCTTTTTCTGAAACGCACAAGCCTGTTCGACAACGTACAAATCAAGCTCCGTGATAAACCCGTTTTTCTCGAAAATCGGCAGGAATTTTTCGGGCAAAATTGTCCCGTGCTCGGGGTGAGTCCAACGCGCAAGCGCCTCCGCGCACACGAATTTCTTCGCCTTCACACCGTAAATCGGCTGGAAATACACGCAGAATTCGTTGTTGTGGAGCGCGCGGTAGCAATCGCTGCCGATGCGCTGCTCCTCCAGCATTTTTTGCCGCATTTTCTCGTCAAAGTAGGTTATGTGCTCGCGCACTCCCCCCGAAACCGAACGGCACGCAATTGCCGCCCGCTCCGCCATTTCTTCAATGGACAGCGCGCGGTCATCGATTTTGTACACGCCCATATAAAAGCACAGCTCGCCCGTTGCCTCGCAGTTTTTCACGACAGCGCTCTCAACCGCTCCTACAATCGACTGCGGGTGAACCGAACGCTCGGAATACGGCGTCATTATCGCAAACTGGTCGGCGTAAAACCGCGCGAAAACCCCGCTCTCGTCAATTATCTCGGACAGCGCGCCCGCTATCGTTTTCAGCAGCTTGTCGCCCTCCGCGCGCCCGAGTGAGTTGTTCGCAATCCGAAAATTCCCCACGTTCAGCTTCATCATCGTGTACTCGGTGAGCGGGTTTTCCGAAAGCAATTCCTGCGCTCTTTTGATGAACGCAGCGCGGTTTCGGCAGCCCGTGAGCGGGTCGATATATGCCGTATCGCGAAGCTCTTTTTCGCGCTCCTTTTCGGCGGAAATGTCCGTTATCATCGAGTAGAACAGCTTTTCTCCCGCGTTGTCGGTTATCGTGTGACCGTTCAGCAAAAGCCAGATTTCCCGCCCGTCAACGCCGCGGCATCTGAACGAAATTTTTATCTGCTCGCCGCTCTCGTAAGCCTCGTTTATGCGGTTTCTGACGGAGAGCGCGTCCTCGGCTTCAAGTCCCGCCACGGAGCTTGACAAAACGCACCGCAAGCCCGTTTCATAGTCGGGATAGCCCAGCATTTCGGACAGACTTTTGTTTATGTAGAGCGTTTTCATCGTGCCGTCCTCGGCGATTTGCGCTATTGAAATGCCGTTCGGCGCGTCGTTGAGCAATGATTTCAGCTGCTCGGAATTGCCGCTTTGCTTGCTCTCGGATATCTCGGAACTCGCTTTGCAAAGCCCCAAAACGCTCTTCACGCGGTGACGGAGCAAATCTTTGTCCGTGTTCTCCGGCACAAAATCAACCGCGCCCAGCTCCAGCGCCAGCTTGCAGCTCTCGGGGCTGTTTTCGGGCGTTACCGCAATCACGGGAATTTGCGAAAGCTCATCGTCCGCGCGCATTTCCGCAAGCACGTCAAAGCTCATTATATCAAGTATCACCGCGTCCACAATTCCCATATTTTCGCGAAGCGTGTTCAGTGCGCAGCGCCCGTTGTTTTCGGAAATCACGGTGCAGCAATTTTCGAGTTTTTTCGACAATTTATCGAGATTTCCCACAATAAGAATAGTATTATCCATACTCATTCTCCCAATAATTTATTTTGTTTTTTGTTTCGGCAAAAACACAAATCCCGCTTCCAGCAAAATGCCGATTATAAGCATTATCAGCCTCGGCGTATCCGAGAAAAAGTACACGATTTCGGCGAATTTTTCGATGTCCCAAAACAGCACAACTCCGATTGCCGCCGCAAAAATTGCCGACACCAAAACCGCTCCCGCCGCGATGTCCTTGCACTTTTTTATCAAATTGTCCTGCTCGGGACAAACCTTGTCGCAAAGCCGCTCCAGCGCCGTGTTTACACATTCCAGCGATAACACGACCGCGCACGTCAACAGGAGAACTGCCCACTCCGACGCCCTGAACGAGTAGAACTTCGCGCCGAAGAAAATCACGGTTGCCGCGGCGCAGAGGTGAAAGCGGAAATTCCGCTCGGAAAGCGCGTTCAGAAGCCCTCGTCCCGCGTAAAAAAATCCCTTGAAAAAGCTCATCGCGTTATCCCGAGCCTTTGCAGAACTTTCTCCTGCTTCTCGAACATTTCCTTTTCTTCATCGGGCGTTTCGTGGTCGTAGCCGAGCAGATGAAACAGCGAGTGCGCAATCAAAAACGCGGTTTCGCGCTTCATCGAGTGACCGTACTCCTCGCTTTGCGCTTTTGCTTTTTCAAGCGAAATCACAATGTCGCCGAGAATTATCGCGTCGTTTTCCGGGTTAACCTCGAATCCCTCGTCGGTGAACGCAGGAAACGAAAGTACATCGGTTTCGCGGTCGATTTCACGGTGCTGCTTGTTCAATTCGCGGATTTTCTCGTTGTCCACAAACGTCACCGAAACCTCCGCGTCGTCCTCGATTTCCTCTTCAAGAAGCGCCTGCTCGGAGCACTGTTTTATCAGCTCCTCCGCGTCAAAATCGAGCTGAATTTTGTTCTGTTCATCGGAAAAATCAACGTAAATTTTCATCTTAACTCCTTTTTGCAATAAAGAAAAGCCGCGGAAATCTGAAGATAATTTCCCCGTTTTTCTGCGCGGGATAAGCCTTTTCAAGCTCCCGTATCACATCGTTTGTGAACTCCGTTTTATCCTCATCGGAAAGCACCTCGAGATAGGGTTTCAGTCCAGT
>SFLN01000184.1 GCA_004554555.1 [Eubacterium] saphenum
CGATTTGCCGCCGGTAATTTCCGAAACGGCAATATTTGTGTAATGCTCGTTTCCAAAGATATCCGTGATTACCGCTTGAAAGACGTAAATCCCATCGGGAAGCGTCCTGATTTCAAGCGTGCAGTCGCTGTTGTAGATGAATTTCGCGTATTCAGCCGGCGTGTCGCTGCCCATTTCTTGGAACAGCACGGTGACCTCATCGTTCTCCGCAAGCGTCATAATTCTGCCCGTAACATCGCCCGTGAACACATATCCGTTCAGTTTTGCCCTGCGTGTTGAGCTGTTGTAGGTGAAAATCAGTTCGGCATCTGCACCGTTTATCCGCACGGGCGAACGGTAAACCGTGAAGTTATTTTTCTCGGTCATTATGCGGCAGCTCAGCGCATATCCGCCAAAAAACACCCAGCGCCCCGTGAAATTCACGGAAAATGTGCTGCCGTGTTGCAAGAAATCGTTGTCCGTGCCCATTTGGTAATAAGCGTCATTTTCCAAATCCACGGCACCGAGCGTGTATTCCATTCGCCGAATGTACTTTTCCGCGCCGCTTTCCACGGTAAAGCAAAGACGTTCCCCGTCAGCAAAACCCCTGTTTTCAAAGGAAAATTCCTCGGCGCTGTTTTTCGCGAAATAATTTTCGAGATAACTCTTGTACACCTCGTCCGTGCAAATCGGAAGATAGCTATTGAGCTGATTTTCGTCCGCGGGGAACATCAAATTCAGTCCCGAAGCGGCTTGCTTTGACGGAGAATTTTCGGTTTGAACAACCTCGGAAATTCCCGTATCAACGCCAAAAAATTCCGCAATCGCGCCGAAATCGTAGAAGCCGTTTGAGGAATTTTCGATAATATCGGCGTTTTGCAAAGCCTCGGGAATTTTCGTTTCTCCGTCTTTCTCGTACATCGCAGAAACCGTTTTGTGAAGCGCCTCGCGGAGCTTGTCAATCTGCGATAAATCGGTGCAAGAGAGCGTGTAGTAACCCTTGTTTTCGTGCTTTTTGGCGTAACTGCGGAGAACTTTTTCGTAGAAATCGCGCTCTCCGAGATTTTCCGCGATAACTCGATAATCCAGCCCGCCCGCGTGCTCGAGGTCCTGCGAAGCTATCATAAAATCGGCGAAGGGGCTGATTGAAGCGGCGGTATCGAAGCACGCCATTTTGCACGCGTCAAAGCAGATGAACGCGAATTTTTGCGATAAATTGCACGCCGAGAGCGCCGCCGCAATTTCCGTCACGCCGTGGTTCCACAAAACAAGCGAGGTTTCCTCGGCGGGATAGGCTTGCGTTCCCCATTGCACAAAATCCGCGAGAGTTTTCGCTTCACCCATATTTGCGAGCGCGGTTTCGCCGAGCTCGACGAGCTCGCCGCCTTGAACGGAATAGCGCGCAAGTCTATCGCTCGGTATATCAAACCCGCGCCACTTTCGCGCACCGCCCGTCTGAATTACAATATTCGCGCCGTCGTCAATCCGCGCTCCGAGCAGCTCCCGAATATTTGCCGTGGCAGAGCCGCCCGTTGTTTCAAGCGAACTCCCGCACATATAAATCAGCAGCGTTGCCTTTGACAGCGGCGGTTTTTCTTCGGAAACGCTTGTTTCTGTTGAAACCGGTTCATGCGGCGCGGTATTTCGCGAAAACAGTAAAATCGCAGCCATAATTCCCAAAACCAGCAAAACTGCTCCGATGATTACAAAAATTCTCTTTTTTATCTTCATTTTCATATAGAATTAAACAGTATTTCTCACAGTTTGCACTTATATTATACATCATAAAGTGCAACAAAACTGCAACATTTTCCCCGAAACTCTGATTTTTCGTTCAATCCTGCTTTTCGGAAATCTCGGCGGTTGTCATTTCAGCCCAGGAATACTGGTTCATATACTCGCCGCGATATCGATTCACCGCATACGGAATGTGCCGCAGGAAGTCAAAATAATCGCAATCAACCGCGTTGCAGTCAATCGAAATGGTGTTTCTGCTTTTCAGAATAATATCCTCCGCACCAACCTCGGCAAGCGTTTTTTTCAGCTCGCTTATCAGATTTCGGAGATTGCTTTGGCGGGAATGTGTGTCGGGACCTTCCTCCCACAACACCGCGATAAGCTCGCCCATTGTCACGCCCGCGCCCATTCGGTCAACGAGATAAGCAAGCAGCTCCTTCGCCTTCAACCGCTTGAACAAAAGCGGTTTCCCGTCGCAGAAAACCTCGAAGTTGCCGAAGCACTGAAAGCGGATTTTCTTCCCGCTTTTCGGCACAACCGGCGTGCGCAGATGCTCCAGCGCCTGCTTCACCGCCTCGGGAGTCGCGGGTTTCAGCAAATAATCGCTTGCGTACAGCCGAAACGCGTCCAGCGAATACTCCGAGTAACCCGTCACGAAGATAATGTTTACATCGCAGCAGATTTCCTTGAGCTGTCGAGCAAGCTCAAGTCCCGTCATTCCGCGCATTTTTATGTCCAGAAAAGCAACATCACAGCCGTTCTCTCCCACATAGGAAATCGCGTCTGCGGTTTTCCGAAAGCCGTTCACCTTCGCCTCGGGAACAACTTTTTCTATCGAATCAACCAGCAGCTCCAGCGCCAGCTTTTCATCATCAACAGCTACTATGTTCATCATTCTGTTCCTTTCGGTATTTTGATAATCGCGGTTGTGCCGCTGTTTTC
>SFLN01000063.1 GCA_004554555.1 [Eubacterium] saphenum
CGGGATAATTGAAAGGGCGAGCGCTCTGAAAACGCTGTTTTTTCGGAAACAGATTACCCAAATCAGGCAGTACGCGAACACCAGAACGCAGTTCACTGCCAAGTAAACCGCAAACGCCTCGTCCGACCAAAAGCCGAAGTAAACTCCGGGAATATTGAAAATCATCAGCCCGAAGCAGCTGAATCTTCCGATTTGCTCGAGAATTTCGACAGCCTTGTTCTGCCAAAGATTTACAAAACCGTCCTTGCACTTTATCGCGAAAACTATATTCGGAACAAGGATTACCGCTACAAATGCCAGCCCGAACAGATTTAACCATTCCATGTTTTTTCCCTTTAATACAGCGCCGGCGAGCAAAAGCCTGCCGGGCTGAAATGTTATTAGCCTGCGAAAATCAGTCCACAAGCACGGGATTTCTGTCCTCTTCCCACGGCAGCCCCCACTTGTTGAGCGCGTCCATAAAGGGGTCGGGGTTCATTTCCTCGACGTTGTAGACGCCGGGCTTTTTCCACTCGCCCTTGAGTACCATCATCGCGCCAATCATCGCGGGCACGCCCGTGGTGTAGGAAATCGCCTGTGAGCCGACTTCCTTGTAGCACTCCTGGTGGTCGCAGATATTGTAGAGGTAGTAGTTTTTGTCCTTGCCGTCTTTTTTGCCGCGGAAAATGCAGCCGATGTTGGTTTTGCCGACAGTTCTCGGACCGAGCGACGCGGGGTCGGGGAGAACCGCCTTCAAAAACTGAAGCGGGATAATCTCCTTGCCCTCGTACATAATCGGCTCAATGCTCGTCATACCAACGTCCTCGAGGCACTTGAGGTGAGTGAGATAGCTCTGCCCGAAGGTCATAAAGAAGCGGATTCTCTTGATGCCCTTGATGTTGAGCGCGAGCGACTCCAGCTCCTCGTGGTGAAGAAGGTACATATCCTTTTCACCGACGCCCTTGAAGTTGTAGACGCGCTTGATTTCCATCGGCTCGGTTTCAACCCACTTTCCGTCCTCGATATAAGAACCCTTCGCGGACACCTCGCGGATATTGATTTCGGGGTTAAAGTTGGTTGCAAACGGGTAGCCGTGGTCGCCGCCGTTGCAGTCGAGGATATCGATATAGTTGATTTCATCAAATTCGTGTTTTTGCGCATAAGCCGAGAAAACTCCCGTAACTCCGGGGTCGAAGCCGCAGCCGAGAATTGCGGTAATACCTGCTTTCTCGAAGCGCTCGCGGTAAGCCCACTGCCAGCTGTACTCAAACTTCGCGGTATCTTCCGGCTCATAGTTTGCGGTATCGAGATAGTCAACCTTGCATTCAAGGCAAGCGTCCATAATGTGCAAATCCTGATAGGGAAGCGCGATGTTCATCACGATATCGGGCTTGTACTCCTTGATAAGCGCAACCAGCTCGGGAACGTTGTCCGCATTAACGGAAGCGGTTGAGATAACGGTTTTGGTTTTGTCCTGCCACTTTTCCTTGAGCGCGTCGCACTTTGCCTTGGTTCTCGAAGCAATCATAATTTCCGAAAAAACCTCGCTGTTCTGGCAGCACTTTGCCACAACAACCGAAGCCACGCCGCCTGCGCCTATAATCAATGCTTTGCTCATTTTTTTACCTCACTTTTCTATAATCAAACTTGCTGTAAACGAGCGGTTTGCCCGTTTTGTTTATTGTTGCACAAAAATCCGTTTTCACTCTTTTTTGGTTTCGCGAAGGACATCGCGCACATTTTGCGGGAGCGCAAAGCAGCCGCTGTGAACGAATTGGTTGTAGTACTTGGTTTTAAGCCCCTGCGCAAGCCACCATTCGGCGTTTTGGTCTTGAACGGGGTGATATTTTTTCGAGGCGAACCCGAACAGCCAGTGTCCCGACGGATAAGTGGGAATATGCGCCTGATAGACGAGCGCGATGGGGAAGAAATTTTTAATTCTGCTGTGAGCGCGTTTCATTGCCTCGGCGTATTCGTCGTAGAACGTGCTCTCGTGCTGATTGACGAGGATACCGTCCTCGGTGAGCGCCTTGTAGCAGTTCCCGTAGAACTCCTTTGTAAACAAGCCCTCGCCGGGCCCAAACGGGTCTGTTGAGTCAACGATAATCAAATCGTATTCATTCTGCGCGCCGCGGACGAATTTCAGCCCGTCCTCGTAGTAGATGTGAACGCGCGGGTCGTCGAGCGAGCAGGCTGTCTGCGGGAGAAACTCGCGGCAAAGCTCGACGACGCGCCTGTCGATTTCAACCATATCGATATGTTCCACGCTCTTGAATCGGCAAAGCTCGCGGATTGTTCCGCCGTCGCCCGCGCCGATAACGAGGATTTTTTTGATATTCGGGTTGACGCTCATCGGAACGTGCGTAATCATCTCGTGGTAGATATACTCGTCCTTTTCGGTGAGCATAAGAAACCCGTCCAGAACGAGAATACGCCCAAGCTCCTCGCTCTCGAGAATATCGATTTTCTGAAACTCGCTTTGTTCGCTTGCGAGGTGACGTTTAATTTTGATGGAAAACTTCACGCTTTGAGTGTGATTTTCGGTAAACCAAAGCTCCATAATCCAAACTCCTAATCAACAACTTCAAGATATTCAACCTTCATATCTCGGCAGCCCGTGAGGTTGCAGCCCTTTTCCTTGGCAAATCTGATGTAGTCGAGGATATCCTCGGTGATACGCTCGCCGGGCGCTAAAATCGGGATACCGGGCGGATAGCACATAACAAATTCCGCGCAGATTTTGCCGGCAGCTTGGTCGAGCGGCGTTGATTTTTGCTCGGAGTAGAACGCCTGCTGCGGGGGCATTTCAACGATGGGATTGATGTATTCGTGGTCGTACAGCCCGACAGGAGATTTCCCGTAAAGCCGCTTTATTTCGGACAGCGCGGACATCAGACGCTCGATTTCAAGAGCGCGGTCAGCACCCGTGATAATCGCGAGGATATTGCCGATATCGCCGAACTCGATTTGTATTCCGTACTCATCGCGGAGCAGGTCGTATACCTCAATCCCCGCAAGTCCCATAGCGCGCGTGTGTACCGAGAGCTTTGTGCGGTCAAACGCGTAAAAATCCGCGCCGTTGCAAAGCTCCTCGCCGAACGCGTAGTAGCCGCCCGTCGCGTTGATTTCACGGCGCGCGTAGTCGGTGAATTCAACGGTTTTCGCGTAAAACTGCTTGCCGTTGAGCGCGAGATTTTGCCGCGCCAAATCCAGCGAAACCATCAGCAGATAGCTCGCCGAGGTAGTTTGCGTGAGGTTAATCACCTGTCGAACGTAGTTTGCGTTCACGGTTTTTGCGGTGAGAAGAATTGCGCTTTGGGTGAGCGAGCCGCCCGTTTTGTGAACGGAAACGGCAGCCATATCCGCGCCGCAGCTCATACCGCTCGGTGGAAGATTTTCACCGAAGTAAAAATGTGTGCCGTGCGCCTCGTCGCAAAGCGCCAAAAGACCGTGCTTATGCGCGGTTTCGACAATTCTTTTCAAGTCCGAGCAAATGCCGTAGTAGGTCGGGTTGTTGACGAGAACAGCCTTTGCGTCGGGGTTTTCTTTGATAGCCTGTTCAACCGCTTCGACGGTCATTCCGAGCGGGATTCCGAGGTCCTTGTTGACGCCGGGGTTGACGTAAACGGGGATTGCCCCGCAAACGACAAGCGCGTTTATAGCGCTTCGGTGAACGTTTCGCGGGAGGATAATCTTGTCGCCCGCCTTGCAGGTGGACATAATCATCGCCTGCACAGCGCCCGTTGCGCCGTTTACGATGAAGAACGAGTTGTCCGCGCCGAAAGCGTCCGCAGCGAGCTCCTGCGCCTGCTTGATGACGGAAATCGGGTGACAGAGGTTGTCGAGCGGCTTCATCGAGTTGACGTCGTTTTTGAGGCAATCCTTCCCGAGAAATTCGGTAAGCACGGCGTTTCCGCGACCACCCTTGTGCCCGGGAACGTCGAACGGAACAACGCGGTTCATTCTATGCTCGCGCATTGCTTCATAGAGCGGCGCGCGGCTCTGGTCAAGGTTCATTTTACACTGCCTTTCAACCGAAAATCAGTAGATGTTCATTCCGCTGAAAATCTCAATCATTTCGCGCCGCAAATCGTTGGTGATTTGCAAACGCTCCTGCGGGTGAATTTCGTAAACGTCGGTGTTGAAAAGGTAGTTCTGAAGCTCAATTTCCTTGATAAGCATTTTGGTGTGGAAGATGTTGGACTGATAGACGTTCACGTCCATAGCGTCGTATTTTGTGAGGGTATCGGGGTTGATGAAGTCCTGGATTGAGGTCATATTGCTGTCCATAAAGAACTTCTTTCCCGAAACGTCGCGGGTAAAGCCGCGCACGCGGTAATCGATGATGATGATATCCGAGTCGAACGAGCCGATAAGGTAGTCGAGCGTCTGGAGCGGGGAAATCTCGCCGCAGGTTGCCACATCGATATCAACGCGGAAGGTAGAAATCGCCTTGTCGGGGTGATATTCGGGGAAGGTGTGGACGGTGATATGGCTCTTGTCGAGGTGCGCGTGAACGGTTTCGCCGGTCATATTTGAAAAGAAGCCAAGCCCGCGGTTGCAGCTCTCGTCGATATGCGACGGGTCGATATTGCCCTCCGCGAACAGAACGTTAACGGACGCGCCCTGCGGTTCATAGTCCTGCTTGGATATGTTCAGAACGGTCGCGCCGATTTTCTCGGTGACGTCGCACAAAATCTTGGTAAGACGCTCCGAGTTATACTGTTCGTCAATGTAAGCTATATAATCGCGCTGTTCTCTCTCGCTCTTCGCGTAACAAACATCGTAAATGTTAAAGCTAAGTGTTTTGGTGAGATTGTTGAACCCATACAACGCCAACTTTTTCTCCAACCCTAACATCAATCCTTTCGGTAAATTTTGCATTTATACAGTTATAGTGATTATAGCATATTATTGTCCAAAATGCAACAATTTTTTAAAAATATTTTACAAAAAAGAAAAAAGCCGAGCAAATCGCTCAACTTTAGACTTTTCAAATGCTGTCGTTTGACCAGCTTTTGCCGTCGAAGCTGTACTGCAAATCGTCCCAAATCCAACGGTCGCCGTTTTGCTTCATCGTGAACCGACGATATATATCGAGCGTGCCGTTTGTGGTTTCGATGACGGCTTCCATTGCGGCGAAATCCTCGTGCGCCTTTTTCTCAGCATCGGCAAGCGCCGAAAGCAAATTCAGCAAAACGGGCGCGACCTGCTCACACATTCCAGCGAACTTTTCGGGCGTGTCCGTAATTTCAACGCGGTTTCCGTGAAACTCCATTTCGTTCACCTTTTCTTTGTCAATTTTTACTGAAACAATTATAATAATTATACCATATTATTGTCGAAAATGCAATATCATTTTATAAATTTTCACAAATTTTATTTTTTCGAGTGTAGTTGACAAAATGCACGTTTTATGATATAATTATATTGGTATATTTTTATTTGCGGCAACGACGGGAAATTTGCCTGGAATCACTGCGCTCGGCGCAAGAATTGGCTTAACGGAGCGGGGACAAGGGTTGTAATAATAGCTGAAATTTCCTCATAGAAAAATAATGCAGACAACTTATTGTTTGTAGAAACGAAAACTGAATTGGAGGGGCTTATGAAGGCTGACCTGCACTGCCACACAACAATATCCGACGGTTCGCTCGGGATATCGGACGTCATAATGCAAGCGGGACGCGACGGAGTTGACTGTCTTGCGATAACCGACCACGACAGCTTGGCATCGCTGTCGCGCTCATCGATTTTGGGAGCGCGCTACAAGGTGAAAGTGATACCCGCGGTGGAGTTTTCCGCATTTGACGTTTCGCGGAAGAAAAAGGTTCACGTTTTGTGTTATATGCCGAAAAAGCCCGACCGTCTTGAAGGGCTTTGCCTGAGGACAAGCGAGGGCAGAATGAAGCTTGGAAAGAGCCTTGCGATGAAGGTTCTGGAGAAGTACCCGATAACGCTCGAGAGCATTCTGCGCTATTCTGCGGGAAGCAAGGCGATTTACAAGTGCCACATAATGCACGCGCTGATGGATTACGGCTACACGACCGAGCTTTACGGCAACATTTACGACGAGATTTTCGACGTGAACGAGGGACTTTGCGCGGAGCAGGTTCGCGCGGAGGCTGATTTTTACCCCGATGTTCGGTTTGTACTTACGCTGATAAAGGCTTCGGGCGGAATTTCGGTTATAGCGCACCCGAAGGTTTTCGACAGCATGGATTTGCTTGAAGAACTGGCAAAGGAAAAGCTGATAGACGGCGCGGAGGTTTATCACTCGAGCGCGGACGAGAAGTACAGAAGCGAGCTTTCGGCGCTTTGCGAGCAGTACAATCTGATACAGACGGGCGGCTCGGATTTTCACGGGTTCTACAATCACTACCCGATACAAATCGGCTCTGCGACAACCGCCGAGGACCAGCTTGAAAAAATTCTGAATTTCAATTCGTGAGCGAACGCTTGCGGTAAATTATACAAAAGAAGGTTAAAGAAATGGACATTAAACAGAAATCGCTTGAAATGCACGAAAAGTGGCAGGGAAAAATCGAGGTAATTTCGCGCGCGCCGATAAACACGCGCGAGGATTTATCGACTGCGTACACTCCGGGAGTTGCGCAGCCGTGCCTTGAAATCGCGGAAAATCCCGAGCTTGCCTACAAATACACGCGCAGAGGAAATCTTGTTGCGGTAATCACCGACGGAACTGCGGTTCTCGGACTCGGCGATATCGGCGGACTTGCGGGAATGCCGGTTATGGAGGGAAAGTGCTGTCTTTTCAAGGAATTTGGCGGCGTTGACGCGTTTCCTTTGTGCGTTAAGTCAAAGGACCCCGATGAAATCGTGCGTACAATCGAGCTTATTTCGGACAGCTTCGGCGGGATAAATCTTGAGGACATCTCGGCACCGCGCTGCTTTGAAATCGAGGCTAAACTCAAGGAAAAGCTGGATATTCCCGTGTTCCACGACGACCAGCACGGCACGGCAATCGTAGTCGGCGCGGCTTTGATGAACGCAGCAAAGCTTGCGGGAAAAAAGCTCGAGGATATCACGGTTGTGATTAACGGAGCGGGTTCTGCGGGAATTGCGATAGGAAAGTTCCTGCTGAAGCTTGGCGTGGGCAATCTTGTTATGGTTGACCTTTGCGGTATCATCAACCGTGACGACAAGTACGAAAATCCCGCGCACGCAGAAATTGCACAGATTTCCAACAAGAACAACATCAAGGGCACACTCGCGGACGCTATGAAAGGCGCGGACGCGTTTGTCGGCGTATCTAAGCCGAATTTGGTGACTCCCGAGATGGTGAAGAGTATGGCTGAAAAGCCGATTTTGTTCCCGATGGCGAACCCGAATCCCGAGATAACCTACGAGCTTGCAAAGGAAAGCGGCGCGTTTATCGTTGGCACGGGACGCTCGGATTACCCGAACCAGATAAACAACGTGCTTGTGTTCCCGGGCGTATTCAAGGGAGCGCTTGCCGTTCGCGCAAAGGCGATAACCGAGGATATGAAGCTCGCTGCGGCAAAGGCAATTGCGGCACACGTTCCCGAAAACGAGCTTACGGTTGACAATATAATCCCGTCTGCGCTTGACAGAACGGTTGCAGACGCGGTTGCTAAGGCGGTTGCGGACTGCTGGACAAATGCAAACAAGTAAATTTCAGACAGAAAATGGAGAAATAAGATGAATTTTGAATATTATCCGCGCGGGGTTTGCTCGCGCAAAATGACATTTGATGTTGAAAACGGCGTTGTGAAAGAGCTGAAGGTTGAGGGCGGCTGCAGCGGCAATTTGCAGGGAATTTCGTCGCTGGTAAAGGGGCTTCCCGTGGACGAGGTAATCAACAGGCTTTCCGGCATTCGCTGCGGCGCGAAATCTACGTCCTGCCCCGCGCAGATTGCTGAGGCGCTGAAGCAGTATAAGGAGAAGAACGTATGAAGATAGCCGAGCTTTTCAAGCCGGGTAAAACGGTATTTTCCTTTGAGATTTTCCCACCGAAGAAGGACGGCTCGATTGACACGATTTACAGCACGCTTGACGGTCTTTCCGACCTGCGCCCCGATTTTATCAGCGTAACCTACGGCGCGGGCGGAAGCGAGGCAAACGTTATCACGAGCGAGATTGCGGGGCTTATCAAGCGCAAATACAACACCGAGAGCATAGCTCACCTCACTTGCGTAAATTCATCGAAAGAGGACATTGATTTTCAGCTTGCGCAGTTCAAAAAGCAGGGAATTGAAAACGTTCTGGCACTGCGCGGCGATATAAATCCCGACATTCCGCCGAAAAAGGACTTCGCCCACGCTTCGGATTTGATTTCATATATGAAAGAGCGCTCTGATTTGGGATTTTCGGGAGCTTGTTATCCCGAGGGACACGTTGAGTGCGAGTCGCTTGACAAGGACATCGAGAACCTGAAAATCAAGGTTGACGCGGGCGCTTCTCACCTTATTTCGCAGCTGTTTTTTGACAACGCGTCGTTCTACAGATTTATCGAAAAGGCGCGAGCTGCTGGGATAACGGTGCCGATTGAGGCGGGGATAATGCCTTGCGTGAACGCGAAGCAAATTCAGAGAATGGTGGGAATGTGCGGAGCGTCGCTGCCGATGAAATTCACGAAGATGATAGCGCGCTATGAGAACAATCCCGAGGCTATGCGCAGCGCGGGGATTGCGTATGCGGTTGACCAGATAATCGACCTTTGCGCAAACGGCGTGAACGGAATACATCTTTACACGATGAACAACCCTGTAATTGCGCGGAAAATCGCCGAGAGCGTTTCCTCGGTAATCAGAGTATGAGCAAAATAAATCGTGCGGACGCGCTGCGGTATATGGGCTATCGGAGCGCCGAGGCTGTTGACGAACGGACAAGAGCGCTTATTGACGAGTGCGAAAGAAAGCTGCTTGAAGAGTCGAAACCGCGTTTTGTGTCGCGGGTTTTCGACATTTTCCGCGATGGAGAGCGGCTTTTTCTCGGTGAAAACGGCGTGGAGCTTTTGGGCGAGGACATAAAAAATCACCTGAAAAGCTGCGAAAAAGCGGCGGTTGTGTGTTCAACATTATCTGCGGACGCCGATAAATTCCTGAAAAAGCAAGGACTTTCGGACGCTCTGGCGGGACTGATAAGCGACGCTCTGGCAAGCGCTTACGCGGAAAGTGTGAGTGAGGACGCGCTTCGCGAGCTGCTCGGGCAGATGCCGGATTACAACGCGACGTGGATTTTCGCGGCGGGTTACGGTGATTTCCCGCTGACTCAGGTTTCGGAGCTGCTCGCGCTTGTTGACGCGGGACGAAAAATCGGAGTAACGTGCCTAGCGTCGGGAATGCTCACGCCGTGCAAAACGATTGTGGGCGTTGCGGGCTTATCGGAAAAACCGCTTAGCACCGCCGAAAAATCGTGCGCAAGCTGCCAAATGCGCGAGAAATGCGAGTTCCGAAAGAACGGCAAAAAGTGTGGATAAACAGAAAAAGTCGGCTTCGCGCCGGCTTTTTTTCAACGTTTAGAGTTCGCGAAAATACACGCTTGAATGCAGCAAAACCGGCTCTGCACCGGCATTTTTCAATGTTTGGAGTTCGCTAAGAGCCGCACTTAAAATTCGTCAAAAGTCATGAAAATGCAACGAAAAACCGGACGCAGCGGTTTTTTTCAAGGCTCGATATTTGCGAAAACGCACGCTTAAAATGCGGCAAAACCTCAAAAAGGCAACAAGAAACCGGCTTTGCACCTTTTTTGCAAAGCACGGAGTACGCGAAAACACGCGCTAGAAATGCGGCAAAAACCATGAAAAATCAGCGAAATTAGACAGCAAAAAATGCACGAAATTAA
This sequence comes from [Eubacterium] saphenum, assembly GCA_004554555.1. GTDB lineage: Bacteria > Bacillota > Clostridia > Oscillospirales > Ruminococcaceae > CAG-115. The sequence goes on from SFLN01000063.1 coordinate 9,808, forward strand.
ACAGTAAAAAAGTCACCGTACCGGCATTTTTGCAATGATTGAAGTCCGCGAAAAGCTACTCTTGAAATGCGGCAAAATAGCGGAAATCTCACGGTAAAAATCACGCAAATAAACAGCAAAAGTCGGCTCTGCACCGTTTTTTTCAAGCCTCGGATTTCGCGAAAAACCGCGCTTGAAATTCGTCAAACCCGTGAAAATGCAGCAAAATTCAACGTAAACCGCGCAAGAAAAGCAAGCCGCGAATTGCCGCCAATAAGCGTGGCTGAACAGTGAGAATCGGCTTTGCAGCGAGCTTTACGCGCTGTCGGAATTAACGCCCGAAACGCCGCCGACCATTCCGAAAATTATGCACAGCACCGACTTGACTGCCAGCAGAACGCCGCCCGTAAGCCCGAAAATCAGCGAAATTACAATCAGCGGAACGATGAACATAATCCCGCACAGCGCGCCGGTTTTAAGCCCGCCTTTGCGCCGCAGTTTGCCCGCAACCCTGCCGCAGACAAAGCTTCCTGCCGAAATTGCGACCACTGCCGCCGCGCCGGAAGCGGTTGCCGCGGTGTCTGTAATGGTGAGCGCGCCCGCGGCGAGCGCTGCCAAAATCAAAGCCGCGCCGTATCCCGCCGCAACCCCCGCCGCAAAAGGCGCGAGAGGCGAACGGCGCTTTTTTTTGCGCATAAAATCACCCCGCACAGAATTTCTTGGTACATTCTATGCGGGGTTTGTACAAAATATTTTCGCAAATTATTGAGCAAAATTGCGGTAATTTTGGCACGCATTTTATGAAAATTTAGTTCAACGCGCGCTGAGAAAATCGCGGAAAATCCGTGCCAAATCGCAGCAGTTCCCGCCAAAAATTTCTCCAAGAAATCAAGCAAAATCGCAGCATTTTAGCGCGATTTTTCGGCAAATTTTGTTGAACGCGTGCCAAGAAAATCGCGGAAAATCCGTGCCAAATCGCGGCAGTTCCCGCCAAAAATTTCTCCAAAAAATCAAGCAAAATCGCAGCATTTTAGCGCGATTTTTCGGCAAATTTTGTTGAACGCGCGCCGAGAATATCACGGAAAATCCGTGCTAAATCGCAGAAGTTCCCGCCAAAAATTTCTCCAAAAAATCAAGCAAATTCGCGAAATTATCAGTGCAAATTTTCGGAAAAATTCGTTCAACGCCCGCCGAGAAATTTCTGAAAATCCGTGCCAAATCGCGGCAGTTCCCACCAAAAATTTCTCCAAAAAAGTCAAGCAAATTCGCGGAATTATCAGCGCAAATTTTCGGAAAAATTCGTTC
>SFLN01000064.1 GCA_004554555.1 [Eubacterium] saphenum
GATAACGGAATTTTTTCATCAAAATTAAGGACAAAAATTATCTTGAAAAATATGCTTAAAAATACCCTCAAAATTGCCCCAAAAATTACCCTAAATTTCACTCAAAAATAAAGCGAAAAATTACGCGAAATTTAGGTCAAAAAACACCGCAAAAATACACCTAAAATAAGCCGAATTTACACGCGGATTGCGTCCACAAAAACGTTGACTTTTTCGACGTTCAAGCCCGTCGCGCGCCGCACGGTGTACGTGACTTTGTTGATGATGGACTTGGACACCGCGTTTATGTTCACGCCGTACATCAGCGAAATGTGCAGGTCAATCGTGAGCGCGCCGTCCTTGAAATCGACCTTCACGCCGCGCGCAAAATCGCGCTTGTTTGGCTTGGGGAGCACCGCCGCGAGCGTTTCGCGGAAGCCGCGCACGTTCATTGCGATGACGCCGAAGCAGTTCGTGACCGTGTTTCCGATTAGCTCGGTGAAAAAGTTCGCGGAAAAAGAAATTTTACCGACGTGATTTTGCAAAGTAACCATAATTTCCCTCCGTTCAATGCATTCCTAAACTCATTATACCACATTCCGCGCGAAAAAACAGCCCCTTTTTGTCTTTTCGTCATTTTGCACAAAAGTCAAATTACCGCAAGTCCCGAGCCGACGGGTTTTGCCACTGCCGTGAACATCTCGGGGAACGCGTGTGCCGCTGAAGCCGCTTGCTCAGCCGTTTCGTACACCCCGAACACCGCCGAGCCGCTTCCCGTAAGGCACGAGCCGAGCGCACCGGTATCGCGGAGTTTTGTTTTTATGGATGAAATTTCCACGTTTCCATAGATTTCCTCGAAAACGTTGTACAACAGCTCGGGATATCGCGAACCCGCATTGCAAAAGGCTTTGAGCATGTTTTTTGCGGAAACGGGCGCGCTGTCCCAGAGCTGATAGGCGCTCTGCGTTGGACAGCGAAAATTCGGCTTCACGATAAGGTAAAACAGCTCGGGAAGCGGCTTCAGCGGCTCTATCACCTCGCCGATTCCCTTGCAGACCGCAAGTCCCCCCGTAAGGCAAAACGGCACGTCTGCGCCGATTTCCGCGGCGAGCTGCAAAAGCTCGTCAGACCGCATCGGAAGCCCGTTCAGCTCGTTCAGCGCGTACAAAACAGCCGCTGCGTCCGCGCTCCCGCCGCCAAGTCCCGCGCCGTCGGGGATTCTCTTTTCGATGCGTATCTCTGCGCCAAATTTCCCACCAACCCGCTCTATAAAACGCTTCGCAGCCTTGTAGCAGATGTTTTTCTCGCCCGTGGGAATTTCCGGATTTGAGCAGCTCACCGCTATCCCCTCGCGCGCCGCCGATACCTCGACAATATCGCACAAGTCCACGCTTTGCAGCACTGTTTCCAACAAATGGTATCCGTCCGCGCGCGTTCCCACAATATCTAGATACAAATTCAGCTTCGCGCGCGTCAGCACCGTGATTTTCTCGTTCAACATAGGCTTCTCCCGATTTGTGCAACTTGCACAAAAATACACAAATTTCACGCAATCCCACGCTGTCGCTTTCGTTCACCGCAGGCTGCTTGGTTGTACAAAATCCACAAAAATTGCACGGAAAATTTTGCTAATCCGCCGAATTTGTGCAGTAAATTGCAGTTCCCGTTCACTTATAATAATGTGTGAAAGGAAGTGCTTTTATGACAAATCAAGGCTTTGTAAAAGTGCCGCGACAGCTCCTCAGCTGGCGCTGGTACAGTAACCGCAACGTTCGGCTCGTGTTTCTCGACCTGCTTATGCGGGCGGCTTGGGCTGACGGGGATTTTCTCGGCGTGATGCTTCATCGCGGTCAAGTCGCCGTGAGTGTCCAAGAGCTTGCAACACGCAATCAACTCACGGTTCAACAGACGCGCACCGCGCTCGACCACCTAAAGTCAACAGGCGACATAACAACCGAGTCAACCCCGAAATTTACGATTATAACGCTGAATTTTTACGATGAGCTTCAGGGTGTTAACACGCGCTCCAACAGCCAATCAACGCGTCCTTCTATCCAAAGTCAACAACCCTCTGCCGCTCAAATCAACAAACCTACATATTATAATAATAAAAAAGAAATTAAAGAAGAAAGAAAAATCACGCTCGTGCCCGTAGAGGCACTGAGCGGTGATTATGTTTCAGAAAATTCTTTTCACGGCTATGAAAATATTGACGCATTTTTGGCAAAAATGAAGGAACGCTCGCTAGAAAAGCACTAAATGCCGAATTTATTTCCCGATAAACTCGCGTATTCTCGAGAACGCAGACTCTAAGTGCGCTATCGAATAAGCGTAGGACACGCGCACAAAGCCCTCGCCGCTCTCGCCGAACGCGTTTCCGGGAACAACGGCAACCTTTTTCTCGAACACCAGCTTCTGGCAGAACTCCTCGCTTGTCATACCGGTTGACTTGATGCACGGGAACACATAAAACGCGCCCTCCGGCTCAAAGCAGTCCAAGCCCATATCGTTGAAATTCTTCACACAGAGCCGCCTGCGCATATCGTATTCGGATATCATATGTTCAACGTCCGCGCGGCATTTCTGTATCGCCGCGATTGCCGCGTACTGGCTCACCGTGGGGCTGGACATTATGCAGTACTGGTGGAGCTTCAGCATTTGCTTGATAATCGGCGCGGGTCCCGCTGTATAGCCGAGCCGCCAGCCCGTCATTGCGTAGGTTTTCGAGAAGCCGCTGATAACGAGCGTGCGCTCCTTCATACCATCAATCTCGGCGATGGAAACGTGCTTCTCGCCGTTGTAGGTCATCTCGGCGTAGATTTCGTCCGCGGCAACGATGATGTTGGTTTCGCGGAGAACGTCGGCGATTGCCTCCAAATCTGCTCTCCTCATCACCGCGCCCGTGGGATTGTTGGGGTAAGGCAGGAAGAGGAGCTTTGTGCGCGGGGTGATTTTCTCTTTGAGAGCTGCGGCGGTGAGCTTGAATTTATCCTCAGCCTTCGTCACAATCGGCACGGGTACACCGCCCATCATCTTGACAATCGGTGCATAGCACACGAAAGACGGCTCGGGGACAAGCACTTCATCGCCGTCCTCGATAAGCGCGCGGACAGCAAGGTCGATTGCCTCGCTTCCGCCGACTGTTATGATAACCTCGGTTTCGGGGTCGTATTCGGTGTGGATAAAGCCCTTGAGATAGCCGCAGACCGCACGGCGCAGCTCCATAAGACCGCTGTTTGCAGTGTAAGCGGTTTTTCCGCGCTCGAGGATATTAATCGCTTCCTTGCGCGCTTCCCAGGGGGTTTTGAAGTCGGGTTCGCCGATGGACAGAGAGATTACACCCTTAACGCTCTGCGCGATATCGAAGAACCGTCTTATTCCCGACGGCTGCATACTGCTGATGCGCTCGGGAATTAATTTATTGTAATCCAAAGTTGTTTACTCCTTTTCAGTTGTTCTCACGGGCTAATCATATCGCGCTCATCGTAGAGCTCCTCGTTAAAGACGTGGTGTTTTTCCTTGTAACGGCGGAGGATAAAGTGGGTTGTCGTGGAGATAACTCCGTCGAGGACAGCAAGGCGTTCGCTGACAAAGAGGGCGACATTTCGCAGGCTGGTGCCGCTAATGGTGACCATCAAATCATACGGACCGGAGAGCAGGAAAACGCTGTCGATTTCCTCGTAGGACATGATTGTGTGGGCGAGGTCGTCGAAGCCGCGGTCTTTGATGGGGGTCATTTTGAGTTCAATCATCGCGGTTACGGCGTTGTCGTCGGCTTTTTCCTCGTCAATAATCGCGGAGTAGCCCATGATGATGCCCTCGCGTTCAAGGCGGGCGATTTCATTGGCGACTGCTTGTTCGGTTTCGCCGAGCATAACGGCAATTTCGGAGTTGGAGAGGCGGGCGTTCTGTCGGAGAACGTCGAGAAGTTTGGTTGTGTTCATTTGGTGACTCCTTTCGGGGATTGGTATCACTCGGGGGAATTTTCGCGGACTTGCGCGGGATTTCACACGAACTCGCACTCAAGCACCGCGTAGCGCCAAAAGTCTTTTTGGAATTCTTAAAACCTTTTTCTTCAGAAAAAGGTTTTAAGCCGCCGGAGGCACTGGAGCGAAGCGACCACTCGCGGCGAAGCCGCGCAAACGCGTTCAAAAGCGCTAAAGGGGGTCTGGGGGAAAAACAAGAGTTTTTCCCCCAGAGGAAGGGGGTTCGGGGGAAACCCCGAGGGGTTTCCCCCGAGCGATTGCGCGAAACGAAGTTTCACGCAATCGCGCAATTTCGGCGGCTCGATGCCGTCGAAATTGCCCGAGAGCGCGCAGACCGCAAGGCGTGTTCCAAGGGAAAAGCAGGCGGCTAACCGCGGGTGCAGTCACGCCAAGCAGGGCTGGTATTTTCGTCAGTCAATGGGCGTGACTGCACCCGCGCAATTTCGGCGGCTCGATGCCGCCGAAATTGCCAAGGCTTAGCAGAAGCCTGCCTCTGTTCGCAAAGCCGGAGCGAGGTTTCGCAGAAATCCGCGTCCGTAGACGGAACGGGAGCCGGTTCCGCGAAAAAAAGCGTACTGTTCGCGGAAAAGCTGTGTTCGCGAGAAGCCGAGCCTGTTTGGCGAAGCTTCCCGAAATGTTCCCCAACGTGATACCGATTATCTTTCACATTATATTTTACCACAAATAAAAAAATTTGTAAAGAACTTATTTACAAATCGCAAAAAAAATAGTATAATAGAAGAAGGTGCTGTTCGGTCGAACGGCTTGAAAAAATTTGCGGAGGTACAATATGAGAGCGGTAGTAGCAGTTATCGGTAAGGACACGGTTGGTATTTTGGCGAGGGTTACGGCAATCTGCGCCGAACACCGCGCGAATGTTATGGACGTTACCCAGACCGTTATGCAGGATTTGTTTGCAATGACGATGCTTATCGAGATTTCCGAGCTGAGCGTTGAATTTTCGGCATTCGCTGATGAGCTGAAAAAAGCAGGCGATGAAATGGGCCTGCAAATCCACGTTATGCACGAGGATATCTTCAATTCAATGCACAAGATTTGACATCTTTGACAAATTCTGACAATAATAGATAAGAGGACGGTGTTTATTTTTGCTTAATACTGGCGATATTTTGGAAACAATCAAGATGATTCAAGAGGAAAATCTTGACATCAGAACGATTACTATGGGCATTTCGCTGCTCGACTGCATTTCGGACGACGCGAAAACTGCCTGCGATAAAATCTATGAGAAGATGATGAGGAAGGCTGAAAACCTCGTCAAAACGGGCGAAGATATCGAGAAGCAGTACGGTATCCCGATTATAAACAAGCGTATTTCCGTAACCCCGATTGCGATGGTTTCCGCGGCAAGCTCTGCGAAAGGTCAAAGCCCCGTGGAGTACGCGAAGGTTCTGCAAAGGGTTGCCGAGGGAACGGGCGTAAACTACATCGGCGGCTATTCCGCGCTGGTGCACAAGGGCTTCTCGGCGGGTGACAGAGAGCTTATCGAGAGTATCCCCGAGGCGCTTGCCTGCACGAGCAACGTTTGCTCTTCGGTCAACATCGGTTCAACAAAAGCGGGTATCAATATGGACGCGGTTGCGCTGATGGGTAAAATCGTGCGCGAGGCTTCGGAAAAGACTGCCGATAACCACTGTTTCGGTGCAGCGAAAATTGTTGTCTTTTGCAATGCTCCCGAGGATAACCCGTTTATGGCGGGCGCGTTCCACGGCGTCGGCGAGTACGATTGCGAGATAAATGTCGGCGTGTCGGGACCGGGAGTTGTTAGGGCAGCTCTGAAAAAGTATCCGGACGCGAATATGTCGGAGATTGCCGATGTAATCAAGAAGACCGCGTTCAAAATCACGAGAATGGGACAGCTTGTCGGCACGGAAGCGTCAAAGCGCTTGGGAGTTCCGTTCGGTATTGTGGATTTGTCGCTTGCACCCACACCGGCGGTCGGCGACTCGGTTGCACACATTCTGGAAGAAATCGGCTTGGAGAGCTGCGGCGCGCACGGCACGACTGCTTGTCTGGCAATGCTGAACGACGCGGTGAAGAAGGGCGGAGTTATGGCTTCGTCGCACGTCGGCGGGCTTTCGGGTGCGTTTATACCGGTGTCCGAGGACGCGGGTATGATTGACGCGGTGAACAGGGGTTCGCTGTCGCTGGAGAAGCTGGAAGCGATGACGGCGGTGTGCTCGGTGGGGCTGGATATGATTGTAATCCCCGGCGATACGCCCGCAGAAACGATTTCGGCGATAATCGCGGACGAGGCGGCTATCGGTATGGTGAACTCGAAGACGACAGCGGTGCGCGTTATTCCTGCGATTGGAATGAAAGAGGGCGAAACGCTGGAGTTTGGCGGGCTGTTCGGAAGCGGACCGGTTATGCCCGTGAGCAAGTTTAGCTCGGCGAAGTTTATTTCGAGAGGCGGAAGAATTCCGGCGCCGCTGCAGAGCCTGAAGAACTAAGCGCGTTTGCGAATGGAATATCAAAAATCCCTTGACTTCTTTGTCTGATTATGGTATACTTTCATTAAGTGGAGTGGCTGCTCCCCTTGTGAAAGCGGGACATTCAGAAGAACGTTCCCTTAATGACCGCCCAAATCGTTGAGATTGTTATCAGCACCTTAAAGATTTGGGTTAAGAGCTTGTTGATTTGCTTTGCAATCTCGATGAGCTCTTTCTGTGATAACAAAAAGCGCCGCTGTTACGGCGCTTTTGCGTTTTTATTGCAGTTTCTTAATGTTCTCGGCAATGATGAGCTTGTGCGTGAACCCAACCAGCCGTTCCCGTATCTCCCCGTTTTTGATGAAAAGGAGCGTCGGAAGCGCGGTAATATCGTACTTTTCGGCGAGCGCGGTTTCCTCGGTGATGTCGCATTTCGCAATCAGCACGTCGTCGTTCGCGGCAACTTCCGCAAGCCCCGCCTCGGTTTTCTTGCAGTGTACGCAGGTCGGCGAGTAAAACTCCACCACAAGCGCCTTGTCCGTTTTCAGCACCTCTCCCAAATTCGCCGCAGTAAGTTGTGTCAGCATTGTTTTTACCTCCAAATTCTGCTATTCCTATATACATAGTAGTTTTATAGACATTATATCCCATTTTGCTGCATTTGTCAAGCATTTTCGAGAATTTTTTGCAAAGTTGAAATATCCTACTAAATAGATATGGTAAATATGCACACAAGTTAAGGTCAATTTTTGATAAATATGTAAAAATCGCCAAAGTTCAAGAAATGCTATTGACATTTGTCGGAAAAGATTGTATAATCAAAACATACTAAACATATAGGAAATATATGAGAAATTCGGCAAAGGATAAGACATTTATGAAAAGCAATCGAATTTTCCGAAAGCTCCGAATGTGTCCGAGTGGTCGATGTTGAACAGAATTTTAATAATCGGATAATGGAGTTAATAATATGTACATCGAGTTAAAGAACATAAACAAGACCTTCGGCGATTTCAAGGCTTCCGACAACGTGAGCTTCGGTATCGAAAAAGGCAAGCTCATCGGTCTGCTCGGACCGAGCGGCAGCGGCAAAACCACAATCCTCCGCATTCTCGCGGGGCTTGAGAAACAGGACAGCGGCGATATCTTCATCGACGGGAAAAACGTCAACGGCTTGCCTGTAAACGAGCGCGGAATTGGCTTCGTGTTCCAGAATTACGCGCTGTTCCCGTTCAAAACGGTGTTCGACAACATCGCTTACGGGCTGAAAGTCCAGAAAAAGGACAAGGCGTTCATCAAGAACCGCGTCGCCGAGCTGCTCGAGCTTGTCGGACTTCCGGGGCTTGAAAAGCGCTATCCCGACCAGCTCAGCGGCGGTCAGCGGCAAAGAATTGCCCTCGCAAGAGCGCTTGCGCCTTCGCCCGAGCTGCTTCTCCTCGACGAGCCGTTCGCGGCAATCGACGCAAAGGTGCGCAAGGAGCTTCGCGGCTGGCTTCGCGAAACCATCGACAAGGTTGGCATCACCAGCATTTTCGTTACCCACGACCAGGACGAGGCAGTCGAGGTTGCCGACGAGATTATCATCACCAACAACGGCAAGGTTGAACAGGTCGGCAATCCCGTTGAAATCTACCTCAACCCGAAAACTCCCTTCGTGGCGCAGTTTATCGGGCAGTCCGCGGTAATCGAGAACTACGGCTCGCTCAAGGGCTTCACTCAGTCCGAGGAGTCAAAAACTGCGGTTATCCGCCCCGAGTTCATCGAGATAAACAAGTTCGAGGACAACGGTTTTCACCAGTACGAAAGCTCGATGGAGGACGGAGTTGTCGAGGAAATCCTGTTTCGCGGCAACGTTTTCGAGGTGCGCGTGCGGCTTGACGGGCAGACAATCACCGGCAGATACGACCTCAACGCTCCCCGTTTGAAGCGCGGCGACAAGGTTAAGGTGCTCATCAAGAAGCTCTACACGATAAGCGGCAACGAAACCGCAATTCTCCTGAACAAAGGTCTTGACGCAAGCGACGTCTACTACATCTGAGGAGGAAATTATGGACAAGAAAAAAACAACTCCTCGCGACGTTGCGCGGAGGATTTTGAAAAGCGGCGTTTTGTCGTGGATTATTATAATATTCTCGCGGATTTTGCGGCGGTGAACCGTTTCGGAAACACGCTTCACGCGAATACTCTGGTGATTTTCTCCGACCTTGCTTCGGGTGTGTCCAACAACGGCGGTCTGTACGTTGCGCCGAAGTACGCGGATAACCTCAAAGCACTCAACGACAGCGAGGGCTGGATTACGCAAATCGGCACGGTTGTCGAGTATTTCAACTGGCAGGCGCAGACCTATCTCGGTCTTGACGTGTCCAAGCAGAAGGTTGTCCAAACCGATTCAAGTATGACGTCGCTTGCGCTTGCGAAAAACGGCGATGCTGCGGCGATTGTTGCCACGGGTGCTCAGGGCAAGCGTTTCGAGGAGCAGGGCTGGAAGCTGGTTGCTTCGCCGCAGGAAATCGGAATTGACGTAAGCAGCTACCTTATCACAACCAAGAATTTCGCCGAGAAAAACAGCGAGCTGCTTGCAAATTACATCAAGGCGCTTGACGAGAGCGTTGCTTACATCAACAGTCATCTTGACGAATCAGCCGAGAAAATTGCTGCAAGATTTGGCATAGACGCGGAGGATTTCAAGGACAACTGGACTCAGCTCACCATTAAATTCGGGCTTTCCGAAACGGCGGCAGCTCACCTTTCAAGCGTGAAGGACTGGGCGTTTGCGAACGGCAAATTCCCCGAGGATTACAACATCAGACAGTTCTACTACACCAAAGCGGCAAAGGCAGCTTTCCCCGAGAACGTGACGGTTGACCTTTCATCGGTGAACGGTTAAGGAGGCAAAATATGGGTTATCCAACAATTTTTCCCACGGGAACTTTGCGTTATAACAAGGAAAAAGCGTACAGCGGCTACACGATTTTCCCGTCGTCAAAGGGCGCGCTGCTTATCGATATGAGAGGAAACGAGGTTAAGCTCTGGGCGGGGCTTGGCGGTTTCCCGAACAAGATTTTGCCGGGCGGCTACGTTATGGGAACAACCGCCGCGCGTACCGGCAAAAACGCTTATCAAGACCAAGTGGATTTGGTTCAGGTTGACTGGGACGGGCATATTGTGTGGAAATTCGACAAGACGGAGCTTGTTGCCGACGACCCCGAAAATCCCGTTTATATGGCTCGTCAGCACCACGATTTTCAGCGCGAGGGTTCGACTGTCGGTTACTATTACCCGAACGGTGAACCGAAAACATCAAGCGGAAACACGCTTATTCTCACCCACGAGAACCTTTATAATCACGACATTTCGGACAAGCGGCTGATTGACGACAAGATAATCGAGGTTGACTGGGACGGGAACATTGTGTGGAGCTGGCGCGCGAGCGACCATTTCGATGAACTCGGCTTTGACGAGGCAGCGAAGAATGTTCTGTTCAGAAACCCCGGTCTGCACGGTGAAGCGGGCGGCGACTGGATGCACGTCAACAACTTCGCGACGCTTGGTGAAAACAAGTGGTATGACGCGGGAGATACGCGCTTTCATCCCGACAACATCATCTTTGATGCGAGAAACTCGAACATTCTCGCGATTATCGAGAAGAGCACGGGGAAGATTGTGTGGCGCTTGGGACCTGATTTCAACGAGAACGAGGCTACGCGAAAGCTCGGCTGGATTATCGGTCAGCACCACCTGCACATGATACCGAAGGGCTTGCCGGGCGAGGGTGATTTGCTGGTGTACGACAACGGCGGCGAGGGCGGCTACGGTGTGCCGAATCCTGCTTCTCCCACGGGCAACAACAACGCGCACCGCGATTATTCGAGAGTTTTGCAGTTTAATCCGGTAACGCTGGAGATTACCTGGCAGTACACGCCGCTTGAGCACGGGTGCTTTTTGTTCACGGACGCGTCGAAGTTTTACAGCTCGTACATAAGCTCCGCGCAGCGTTTGCCGAACGGGAACACGCTGATAACCGAGGGGAGCGACGGGCATTTGCTTGAGGTGACGCCGGAGCATGAGATTGTGTGGGAGTACATAAATCCGTACTTCAACAATATGTTCGGGAAGTTCACGAACAATATGATTTATCGTGCGTATCGTGTGCCGTACGAGTGGATTCCGCAGCTTGCGAAGCCTGATGAGGAAAGCATTGAGGCGATTGATGTGGAAACGTTCAGAGTGCCGGGAGCGCCTGTTGGAGCGGGTGCGGGGCAGATAACCACCGTTGACGGGGTTGACCCGAATGCGAGGACGATAACGGGAATGGCGAGTAAGAAGAAGGACGAGGAGGAGCGGTTGGATTTTTGCGTGGCGTCGATTAAGAGGAATGAGATTAAGTAAATCTGAAGAGAGCCGTAATCGAGCACGCGAAGCCTTAAGTCTTTTTGAAATTCCAAAAAACTTTTTCTTCAGAAAAAGTTGTTTGGCCGCCGGAGGCACTGGAGCGAAGCGTAA
>SFLN01000065.1 GCA_004554555.1 [Eubacterium] saphenum
TTTTCTTTTTTCTTGTTGAGCACCAGCCGAACCGCCTGAACGCAGGACTTGAAGTTCAGCGCCGCGATGATAACGAAAACAAGCGCGTTGATGACGTTCTGCAAAGCGCCGTAGGGCAGGAACATTATCGATATCGCCATAATTACCAAAAGCGTCATATTCACGCCGATTTTCGCCCAGTAAACCTTCATATAAAGCAGCTTTTTGGTGTCGATTATCCGGTAAACGAAAACGATTATATAGCTCACAAGCGTAGCGATAGCCGCGCCCGAAATCCCGATTGCAGGGATAAGAATAAGGTTCAGAATGACATTTGCCGCAGCGCCGATTGCCGAGGAGATAAGCGAGTGGGTTGTCTTACGGGAAGCCTCGTAGATGCTGGCGAGGAAGTTGCTGAAGCTCTGGAAAACAACCGCGCCGAGCAAAATCGGTACGTAAAAATACGACTCGCCGAAGCTCTCGGCAACGAAAAACGGCATTATAAGAGGTCTTAAAATCAGCATAATTCCCGCGCACGCGAGGAACATTACCGTCTGCATCATACTGAAAATATTCGAGTAGAAGTTGGAAACGGTGCGGGAGTTGCGCTCGGTGATTGCGGACATTCGCCAAGCCTGTGAGAAAATTCCGACCACGACTGTCGCGAGGTTCGGGAATTTGTACGCGACGCCGTACAAGCCGTTTGCCGCGCTTCCAAGATACGCCGTTACCATAAATCCGTCCGAAACGTTGATTATCCACCACATAATCATCGTCGGCATCAGCGGTATGCTGTACCTCAGCATCGACCAGCGCAGCACGGGGTCGTTCTTGAACGGGCGGTACTCCTTGAACAGCTTTGTTGTGGCGCAGAGGAAAATTATCGAGGTAAAGTCGCCCAGCACCACCGCGAAAACGTATCCCGCAACGCCGAGCTTGAAAATGCCCATCAGTACAAGGCTGTAAATAATCATCGAAACCGTCGTGACGATACCATCGATTGCGTAAATCGTGACAGAGTGCCGTGCGCGAACGTAAATCGCGCAGATTTCCTTGACCGCGCCCATAAAGACGTAGATGAACACAAGCCACTCGTAGCCCTTTAGCATCGGCAGAAGTCCCACAAGCGGCGTGAACGCGGCGAAAACCAGCATTCCGCATAGCACAACGTTTATTCCTATCGAGAAAACGCCTTTTCCGTCGTTGTTTTTTTCGAGGGCAAAGCGAAGCACGCCGTCCGCAATCGACAGCGTAAACACCGATATAAACAGGGAAGCGGCGTTGATGATATTTGTGAGGTCGCCGTAGGCTGCTTCGCCGAGCATACTTGTGTAGAAATTCAGCATTACATACACAAGCAGCTTCGAGCCGAACTGCCCGATGCCGAGAATTATGATATTGCTCGCAAGAGTTCGGTACTTGTTGTTACTCATCGGTTTTTGTTCCTACTTTATCTTTTGTCCTTGAAAAATTCCGAGAGAATTTCGCCGCAGCGTTCCTTTAAAACGCGGCTTCTCACCATCGGAATATGCGTGAATTTCTCGTCAAAGAGCGTTGCCACGGAAGCGCACGCGCCGTTTTTATCGTCGAACGCGCCGTAAACGAGCCGCTTCAGCCCCGCGTTCATCACGGCTCCCGCGCACATCGGGCACGGCTCGAGCGTGACGTAAAGCGTGCAGTCAAGCAGCCGCCTGTTTTTCAGCGTTTTCGCGGCTTGTTCAATTGCGAGAACCTCGGCGTGAGCTGTCGGTGACTGAAGCTCCTCGCGCCTGTTGAAGCCCTCGCCGATAATTTTTCCGTCTTTATCGACAACCACGGCTCCCACGGGAATTTCTCCCCGCGAAGCCGCTTCTCGAGCCAGTTCAAGCGCTTTTTCCATATACTCCTCGTCCGTGAGAACGGGGGAAAGCGTTACATTCTCGCTCATTGTTCTTCAGCCGGCTCGGGTTCATCGGCAGACCTTCTGCGCTTGTCAAACAGCTTCTCCAGCAGCCCGCCGCTGAGCTGTACACCGAGCGTAAGCGCTGCCCAAGCGACATTGTAAATCAGCAGATAAATCTCGTTGAACATCTCGTACTTTGAGAAAATCATAAATATGAACGCGAGCAAAACTCCCAGCGCCGCGCCGAAAATCTGCATTATACAGCCGATTGTGATGCGGGATTTGAGCGATTTCACCGTGCAGAGCGCGCCGGTAAACGAAGCAAGCGTTCCGTCGCAGCTTAATGCCGCCGAGCCGCGCGGAGTGAATTGCGTGTGGCTGTTGAAATTATCGTGGTTCTCGAACGGGATAATCTTGACGGTTTTCTCGTCAAGGTTGAACAAATCCGCAACCAGCGTGCTTGTAATCATACCGTCCACGGTCTTGATAATCAGCGATACACCGCGGTTTGAGAGGTCCTCGATATTCTCGCGCGCCTTTTTGTCGGCGGTTATATCCACGAAGAACAGCAGGCAGACCTCGCCGCCTACCGCGAGGTACAAAACCTCGTCGTTGTGCACATTTGCCGCCATTTCCTTCTTGACGTTCGGCACGGAGATTTCGTGCGCTTTCATGTGCGCTCGGTTTCCGAGAAGCACTCTTCTGCGGTCAATCCAGCCCATAACGCCGAGGCTGTTTTCGTACACAATCCCGCTCACGGGCTTCAGCAGCTCCTGCTTGTAGCCGAGCATATTGAAAAACGCGTCCGCCATCACGCTGTCCGATTTAACGGCAAGGCTTGCCGCGTAGATAATCGCCTCGTCCACGTTAACCTTGCCCTCGCCGCGGTTCTGGGGCTTGTTGTAGCCGCAGATATTGGTGATTTTAACGGCGCTCGGCGGGATAATCGTTTTCGCGTCGAGAAGCACCGCGTTGGTTTCGCTGAACTGTTCAACCGCGCCGTATCCGAGCACCGCAAACTTGTTCGTTTTGCCCTTTTTCGCCGACATCAGCAGCGGCAGCGTCACAACCATCGAGCAGGAGAAAGCGGCTCCCAGGCACAAAATCGCGGTCATAACGGTAACTCCCCACGACAGCTTGTTCATCGCGACCGTTTCCCACGCCAAATTCTTCGCAGCGCCGCCGTCCTCGATGAAGAACGCGACAACTCCGCCGATTATCGAAGCAATCAGCGCTATCACAGAGTTCTTGCCGAGAATTCTGTCGGACGCGTCCTCGCAGTAGGTTGACACGATAAAGTCGTAGAGCATCTCGGTTTTACGCATTGACGAGATAACGGGAATTCCCGAAACCGCGCCCTTTGCGAGCTGCTCCGCGCCGTCGCCGTCGCAGCGCTCGATGAAATATTTCGCGCCGCTGCCCGAGGTGAACGCGAAGTTCTTCTTGGCGGTGCGGACGGTTATCAGCTTGGAAATCGTGTTGAAGCACAGCAGCCCGAGCGAAATCATCAGATAAACGTGCGAATAGCTGCGCTGGATATATTCACCGTAGATGAGGTAGGGGATAAGCGCGAGGATTGACGCGGTGTGAGCGAACGCGCAGAGCGTGTCGCCGTCGGGGCGCAGCTTTACAAGCCGCGAGAAGCCGTTTGTGATTACCGATGAGCACGCAGCAAACGATAAAATTCCGATTGTGAGGTGGGTGTAGAGGTAGTTTTCGGGTGCGCGGCGCAGGCTGATTATGTTCATAAGCGAGCTGACGTTGAGGTTCGCGATGTTGACGATGGCAACAAAAAGCGTTGCCGCAAACAGCACGCCGAGTATAATCAGACGGCTCACCAGCCCTTTTGTAGCGCGGGAAAGCCTGTCGCGGATAACGTTTTCGTCATCGAGGTCGATTGCCTCCTCGGTTTCGTCGTCGTAGGAAGCGGTCTGAGTTTCATCGTCCTCAAGCTCGGGTTTTTCGTCATTTTCGGGGTTCTCAAGAATGAACTCCGAGATTTTTCTCATTCGCTTTTGAGCAAGCTCGTTTGCAGCCTTGATTTTCTCAAGCTGTTCTTCCTTTGCAGCTTTCTCAGCAGCAGCGGCAGCTTCGGCTTCCTCTTTTGCTTTAGCGGCAGCCGCGATTTCATCGGGGTCCTCGCCTTCTTTGAAGAGCGCGTAATTCTGCTTGTTGTCCTCGGCGATTTTCTTGTTGAGCGCGTCTACGATGGACTCGCCGACGTGAAGCTCGCCGACAAGCGGCTTCGACTGCTTTCCCGCCTTGAACAGAACGTTGTCGATATCTTTTTTGCGGGAAACGGTCGGCTGATACTCCTTTACGCGCTCGCCGCTGCGGGAAATCCGCTTCAAATCATCGCCCGCAACGGTTAATGTATCGGTATCATCATCGCCGCGCAGCATATCCGCAACCTTTTGCTTGGACTCCATCGGGTTGAGCGAGTCGAGCATTTCCTCGGGTGACTCAGCCTCGCGGTCAGCTTTGAGGAGAGCGCGGTTGATTTCATCGATTTTCTGCTGCTTGCGCATTTCCATAGTTTCCGTGGTAACGAGGTCGCCGCGCGTGTGGAAAATGATGTCGTCGTCCTCGGAAACCTCGGGCTTTACGAAAGCATTGACGTGCTCGGAGAACTTTTCAACCTCGGCAGTATCGGCGGTATCGGGGTTAAACGGCTGAACCTTGTTTTTCTCGTAGAGCTTGACGTCCGCCGCCCTGTCGATATCACGGGCAACGCGCGCTTCGTACTCCTGCTCGGTGAGCTGGCGCGCAGACAAGGTTTCGTGCTCCTCGGTGATTTTCACGGGCTTTCTCGAGTCAAACGCAGCCGAAATCTCGCGCTGCAAACGCTCCTCGGACTGTTTCTCGGAGAGCTGACGCGCAACCGAATTATCGCGCTTTTCGGGCATTCCCGTGAGGATTTGCGTAACGCTCAAATCCTTGCTCGAGCGGCTTGCAGCGGGCTTCTCGACCTTTTTCTGCGTACCGGTGAGAATGGGCTTGCCGTCCTTTTTGCGAAACGAGTCAACCTCGTTCAGAATATCGTCAATATCGTAGTTTTTTCCTGCCATCTATTCTACCTCCATCAGAGAGTTCTGTATTTCACAATCTCGTACATCAAAATTCCTGCGGAAACCGAGGCGTTTAGGGAGTTGACCTTGCCAAGCATCGGCAGCGACACAACCATATCGCACGTTTCGCGGACAAGTCTTGACAGCCCGAAGCCCTCCGAGCCGACCACGAGAGCCGTGCTTCCCGAGAAATCGACTTTATCGTACGGCTCGCCGTCCGCTTCCATTCCGTAAACCCAGACGCCCTGCTTTTTGAGCTGCTTTATGGTATCGACAAGGTTTGACACGCGCGCAACCTTAACGTAAGCCGCAGCGCCTGCTGAGGTCTTGAAAACGGTTGAATTGAGCGACGCGGAGCGCCTTTTCGGGATAATCACGCCGTCCGCGCCCGCAGCCTCGGCTGTTCTGATAATCGCGCCGAGATTGTGCGGGTCGGCGATTTCGTCCGCGATGATGATAAACGGCGGCTTGCCCTTTTGACGAGCGTTTTCGAGAATGTCCTCAACCTCGCAGTAATTCCCCGCGCAAAGCTCGACAGCCGCGCCGCCGTGCTTTTGAGTACCGGTGAGCGCGGTGAGCTTCTCCTCGGCAACCTGCTTTATGAGAACGCCGCGCTTTTTCGCCGCGTCAATAATACTTCCCAAACTCGCGTTCTTCTGAACAAAAAGCGAGTCGATTTCCTTATCCGACCGCAGCGCCTCCATAACGGCGTTTTTTCCGTAAATTATCTGTTTTTCGTTGTTATCCATAATTTTCCTTTTTTTAACACAAAATTTAAATCATACATTCTTTATTATAACATATTTTAAATAAGATTTCAACAGTAAAAATATGTAAGATTTATAAAAAATCGTGAAAAAAACTGTCGATTACCATTGCAATTTACACAAAAATATGGTAAAATATAGATTAGACGTAATTTTAATAAGCAAAGTTTGTGAGGATAAAATATGTTCAGTAAGATAAACAGCGTGGGACTTTTCGGGCTGAACGCGTTTCCGGTGACGGTTGAGTCGAGTTTTTCTCCCGGGCAGCCGAATTTCGACATTGTGGGAATGCCCGACATCGCCGTTCAGGAGAGCAAGGCGCGTATCCGCGCGGTTTTGGGGCAGTTGGATTTGAAACTGCTTAACGGCAAAGTAACCGTAAATCTCGCGCCCGCAAGCGTTCGGAAAATCGGCGCGATTTTCGATTTGCCGATTATCATCGCGCTGATGAAAACGGGCGGCGTTATCCAAAGCGACTGCAAGGACTGCGCGTTTATCGGAGAGCTTTCGCTTGACGGCACGCTTTCCCCGATTAACGGCGCGCTCGGAATGACGATTACCGCTTCGCAGAACGGTATCAGGCGCATTTTCCTCCCGAAAGCGAACGCAAAAGAAGCGTCCGTTGCCGACAACATCGAGGTTTACGGCGCAGAACATATTACGCAGATTGTTGAATTTCTCCAACACGGAACGGGGCTTTCACCCGAGCCGCGCTATATTCCGTCAACCGAGGAAGCGGTGCGGAGAATGGGCGATTTCGCCGACGTTATGGGGCAAAGCACCGCGAAAAAAGCTATCGAGGTTGCCGCGGCAGGCTCGCACAACCTGCTGATGATAGGACCGCCCGGTTCGGGAAAATCAATGCTGGCGAAGCGTATCCCGTCGGTGCTCCCGAAAATCACCTTTGAGGAAAGCATCGAAACCACGCAGATTTACTCGGTCGCGGGTTACATCAACCCGAGCGAGCCGCTTATCACAACGCGCCCGTTCCGCTCCGTGAGCCACACCGCGAGCGCTGTCGGTCTTATCGGCGGCGGAAGCGTTCCGCACCCGGGCGAGATTTCCCTCGCGCACAACGGCGTGCTGTTTCTTGACGAGCTGCCCGAGTTTGACCGGCGAGTGCTCGAAACGCTGCGGCAGCCGCTCGAAAACGGCGAAATTACCATTTCAAGAGCGTCCGGCTCGGTGAATTATCCGTGCGAGGTGATGATGGTTGCGGCGATGAACCCGTGTCCGTGCGGGAATTTCGGCAATCCGCTGAAAAAATGCACCTGCTCGGACAAGATGGTGACGGGCTATCTGAACAAAATCTCGCAGCCCGTGCTCGACAGAATTGATATACAGATTGAGGTTCAGCCCGTGAAATACGATGACCTCTACAAGCGCGTCAAGCAGGAAAGCTCTGCGGCAATCGCCGAGAGGGTGCAAAAGGCGCGGGATATACAGGCGAAGCGCTTCAAGGGCACGCAAATCAAGTCCAACAGCCGCATAACGCCCGATATTATCGCAGACGTCTGCGTGATGACGCCTGCCGCCGAGGAGGCGCTCCGTGACGCTTTCGAGAGGCTCGGTCTGTCCGCGAGAGCTTACGACAGGATTTTGAAGGTCGGGCGAACCTGCGCTGACCTTGACGGAAGCGAGAAAATCGAGAAAACCCACATTTTCCAGGCTATCGGTTTCAGAAGTCTTGACCGAAAGTATTGGAACAGATAACCGATTTTACATAAATATTTTGAGGAGAATTGATTGATGAACAAAAGAAGCTGCGGAATTTTAATGCACATCACATCTCTGCCCTCGCCCTACGGAATAGGCACGATGGGCGTTGAGGCGGAGAAATTTGCGCGCTGGCTGAAAAGCGCGGGGCAGAGCTACTGGCAGGTGCTCCCGACCGGACCTACCGGCTACGGCGACTCGCCGTATCAGCCGTTCTCGTCCTTTGCGGGAAACCCGCTGATGATTGACCTTGACGAGCTTTGCGACCAGGGGCTGCTGTCGAGAACGGACTGCGAAAATGCCGATTACGGCGCGGACCCCGATATTGTCGATTACGACAAAATCAGCAAAACGCGCAGCGAGCTGCTTCACAAGGCTTGCGCCGCGTTCACGGACGATGTCGGCTACACCTCGTTCAATCTGTATCAGGCGGATTGGCTCGAGGACTACGCGCTGTTTATGGCGCTGAAAAACAAGTACGGCGGG
This sequence comes from [Eubacterium] saphenum, assembly GCA_004554555.1. Classification (GTDB taxonomy): domain Bacteria; phylum Bacillota; class Clostridia; order Oscillospirales; family Ruminococcaceae; genus CAG-115. The sequence continues at coordinate 7,899 of SFLN01000065.1, forward strand.
AAGCCTTGGACGGTCTGGGACGACGACATCAAGTTCCGCAAGCCCGAAGCGCTCGAGAAGTGCCGCGAGGAGCTTTCCGAGGAAATCCGCTACGAAAAATTCTGCCAGTATATCTTTTTCCGCCAGTGGACGCGCTTTCACCAGACCTGCAACTCAAACGGCGTGAAAATTATCGGCGATATCCCGATTTACGTTTCACCCGACTCCGCGGACGTTTGGGCGAACCCGCAGCTCTTCGAGCTTGACGAGCGGCTGAACCCGAAACGCGTTGCGGGAGTGCCGCCGGATTACTTCTCGAAAACGGGACAGCTTTGGGGCAACCCGCTGTACGATTGGGAAGCGATGAAGAAGGACAACTATTCGTGGTGGGTTAAACGAATGAAAAAGTCCGCGGAGCTTTACGATATGCTGCGGATTGACCATTTCCGCGCGTTCGACACCTATTGGGCAATCCCGTTCGGACAGCCGACCGCCGAGTACGGAAAGTGGGAGCAGGGTCCCGGAATGGACTTGTTCAACGTGATAAAAAGCGAAATCAAGAACGTGGACATCATCGCCGAGGACCTGGGCGACATCTTCGACAGCGTGAAAAAGCTGCTTGCGGACACGGGTTTTCCGGGAATGAGGGTTTTGCAGTTCGGGTTCAACGACAAGAATGAGGACAACGACCACTTGCCGCACAACTACCCGAAAAACTGCGTCTGCTACACGGGAACGCACGACAACGCAACCTTCCGGCAGTGGTACAACGAGGCTGACGTGCCGACGAGATTGATGGCGAAAAAGTACCTTGAAAAGGGGCTGTTCAAGAGCCTTAACGACCGCGCGATAAGGTCGCTTTACGCGTCACGCTCGGCGCTTGCGATAGTACCGATGCAGGACGTATTAAACCTCGGCGCAAAGGCAAGAATGAACGTTCCGTCAACGCTCGGCGGGAACTGGGCGTGGCGAATGAAGCCGAACGCGCTCAAGGAAAAAACGGCTGAAAAGCTGCACGAATACGCGGAAATTTATATGAGATTATGAGTGAAAATGTGATTGATAACGGGCTTACGCGCGAGTTTTCGGCGTCGCTTCTCGGGAAATTCGGGAAGGCGATTGACGAGTATAAACTGCTGAAAAGCGGCGACAAAATCTGTGTTTGCGTTTCGGGCGGCAAGGACTCGCTGCTGCTGTCGGCGCTGTTTCGCGAGTACGAAAAGCACGGAAAGCTGCCGATTTCGGTAAAATATTTGTCGATGAACCCCGGCTTTTCCGATGAGGACGAGGAGCAGATAAAGCGTAATGCAAAGCGGCTTGACGTGGATTTGGAGTTCTTCAGAACGGACGTTTTTTCGCACGTTGAGGGGGAGAAAAATCCGTGCTTTTTGTGCTCGAAAATGCGGCGCGGGCTGTTGTACAAAAAAGCGCGGGAGCTCGGCTGCAACAAAATCGCGCTCGGGCACCACTTCGACGACGTAATCGAAAGCATACTGATGGGGATTTTGTACGGCGGGCAAACGGGAACAATGCTGCCGCGCGTGCAGGCGGCGCATTTTGAGGGAATGGAGCTTATCAGACCGCTGTATTTCGTGCGCGAGCGGGACGTAGTTTCGTGGGCAAACTATTGCGGCTTGGAGCTTTCGGGGTGCAAATGCGTGCTCACAAAGCGCGGCGAGAATTCAAAGCGGGACTTCGTGAAACGGCTTATAGAGCGGCTTTGCGAGGACAACCCGCAGGTCGAGATGAACATTTTCCGCGCTGTCCAGAACATTCCGCTTGACCGGATAATTTCGTACAAGGACGAGCGCGGCGTGCACAATTTTCTTGAAAAATATGATGAAAAAGATTGATTTGCAGGAAGCGGAGAGGCGGGTTTTTCGCGGAAAACTCGGCGCGATTTTCACACCCGAAAAAACGGTTTTCAGATTTTGGCAGCCGTTTGCCGAGAAGGCGTATTTGCGGCTCTATAATGCGGAAAATGAGCAGATTTTCTCGGCTGAAATGCACCGAAAAAACAACATTTTTGAGTACGAAAAACGCGGAAATTGCGAGGGATTTTTGTACGATTTTTCGGTAATCGAGGATGGCTGCGAGCGCGTTTTCGCGGATATTTACGCTTGCGCTGTGACGCCCGACGGAACGCGCGGAATTGTCACGGATATGCAAAAAAACGCTCCAAAAGGCTGGGAAAACGACGATTTTGTGCGCGAAATCGAGCCGGAAAAAGCAGTGATTTACGAGGTTTCCGTGCGCGATTTTTCGATGGATAAGCACACAAAATTTGCAAGTAAAGGAAAATTTCTTGCATTTTGCGAGGGAAATATCAAAAATTCCTACGGTGATGAAATCGGGCTGAATTATATAAAAAATCTCGGCGTAACGCATATTCAGCTTATGCCGATTTTTGATTTTAACAGCGACGGCAGCGAGTATAACTGGGGATACAATCCAAGATTTTACAATGCACCGAGTAACAATTATTCGCTTAACAATGCGATTTTAGAGCTGCGAGAAATGATTTCGTACGCGCACGAAAAGGGAATTGGAGTTATCGCCGATGTGGTTTACAATCACGTTTTTTCGGCGGAAAAATCGAGTTTCGAAAAGCAGGTTCCGGGGTATTTTTTTCGCGGTGACGGTGAGTTTTCAAACGGCTCGGGCTGCGGTAATGAATTTGCAAGTGAAAGATTAATGGCGAGAAAATTCATTTTGGATAGCTTGGAGTTCCTCACAAAAGAATATCATATTGATGGATTTCGATTTGATTTGATGGGACTTCTTGACGTGAAAACTATGCGTAAAATCGAGCGAAATTTGCGCAAGATAAACCCGAACATTCTGCTTTACGGAGA
>SFLN01000066.1 GCA_004554555.1 [Eubacterium] saphenum
TGTATATTTGTGTAAATTTGTAAACAGTCTGAAATTTGACGATTTGATAAATTGAAATAAAGGCAGGACGCTTTTCGGAGGTAAGGAATGAACTGCTTAACGCAGAATACGTTAAATCAAGAAAACGCGATTAAAAATTTTCTGAGGGATTATCTCAATGCGGATAAGGACGGGCAAACCGTAAACAGCATACTTTCGCGCACCTGCGGCTACTATGACGCGGACCGCGCCTGCATTGCCGAGATAAATCCCGAACAAGCCGAGATTAGCGTTACCTACGAGTCCAACCGCGCCGGAGTTTCTCCGCTCTCGGAGAGTTTTCGGAATTTTTCTGTACACGACGCGGAAAGCTGTCTGAAAAAGCTTGAGGAAAAGGGCGAGTTTTACGTTGCTTCGCTGCCCGAGTATTTTGCCGAGGATTTGAACACGCTCAAAATTTTGTTCCCGCAGGACGTTTTGAGCATTGCCGCAGCGCCGCTTGTGGCAAACGGCACGGTTGTGGGCTGCCTTAGGCTGGACAATCCCCGCAAAAACGCCGAGCAGCTGCTTTTGCTGTCGATAATCGCGTCGGCTTGCTGCAACGAGATTACAAACAAGCGCCTTGACGACACGAATAAAGCGCTTGTCGAGCGTATGAAGATAATCCAGTCGATGAGCGAGATTTACACGTCCGTTTACTACATAGACCTCGCGGACAACAGCTTTGCTGAGATTACCTCTTTGGACAGCGTTCACGAGAAAATCGGCGCGGCGGGCGCAGCTCAGGAGCGGCTGAACTTTTTCTGCAAGAATATGGTGACCGAGGAGTTCACCGAAGAACTTTTGGATTTTGTCAATCTGCAAACGCTCGGAGAGCGGCTGAGCGGCGAGAAAATCGTTTCAAAGGAGTTTCTCTGCACCCTCGAGCACCCCGACAGACAGCTTGATACGCCTTATTGGGCGGAGTGCTCGTTTATCGAGGTTGACCGCGAGGACGGAAAACTCGCGCATGTTGTTTTTGCAACGCCGACAATCCACGATTCCAAGACAAAGGAGCTTAACACAACCAAAAAGCTCCAGGAAACCAACACCGAGCTTTCCGAGCTTCTCGAAGCGGAAAAACAGCACACGGCTATCATAAATTCCCTCAGCAGCGTTTTCTTCTCGCTGTATTACATCAACGTTGAGGAGAACACCTTTCAAGGAATTTTCTCGCGCAACGGCTTGACCAAAACCTTGGGTCAAAAGGACAACGCGAGCTTTTTTATGAAATCTGCGGTTGACACTTGGGTTAACGATGAATTCAAGGACGCGATGCGCATTTTCACCGATATCGGCACCATCGACGAGCGCCTGGGCGACAAACGGATTATCTCGATGGAGTACGAGGATATCACGGGCAAGTGGGTGAGGTGCAGCATTATTTCCGCGGAGAAAAACGAGTTCGGGAGAAATGTCGGCTTAATCTGCGGCTTTCGCGATATAACCTCCGACAGGGAGCGCCGCGAAACGCAGTCCAACCTTATTCAAGCGCTTGCGCTGTCGTATCAGAACGTTTACGCGGTCAATATGGACACAAACGAGGCGGTGTGCTATCGTATGGACAGGACGATAAAAAACCGCTACGGGCAGGAATTTGCTGTCGGCGATTACGAGCTTAATATAAAGCTGTACGTTGAAAATGACGTCTACGCGGACGACCGCAGGCTCTTCGATAAAATCTGCACGATTTCGGGAGTGAAAAAGCTGCTTGAGGGCAGGACAACCCACTCGTTCAACTACCGCGTTTTCCGTGACGGGAAGATAAGCTATTTCGAGTGCCAGGTTGTAAAACCCAACGACAAGCGCAATGAATTTGCTGTGGGTTTCAAGAATGTTGACGAGGAGAAAAAGCAGGAAATTGCCCAGCAGAAGCGGATTGAAGAAGCGTTTGCGGCTGCGGAAAAAGCCAACAAAAAGCTGCGGTACGAGATGGGAATTGCGGGAACGCTCAGCAAGGATTATCCGGACGTAGTTCTGCTTGACCTTGTAAACGACACCGCGACCACAATCAAGCGCCACGGCGTTATCATTGAGGAGGACAAGCGCGTTCAGCGGCGCTCTTACAATCAGACTTGGGATAATTATGTGGAAAAATACGTTATCGAGGAGGACAGGGAAGCGCTGAGAGCGGCGGTTTCCGTGCCGTCCGTGCAGAGCGCTCTCCGAAGCAGCGACGAGTATGTGTGCAGCTATCGCGTGGTTTATGATGACACGGGCGTGCATTATTTCCAGGCGCTGTTTATCCGCATTTTCTCGGCATTTTCGGACATTGCTGAGGAAAATCGTATCATCTTGGGTTTCCGAAACGTTGACTCGATTGTCGAGGAGGAGCGCAAGAATATCAAAATCCAAGAGGAACAGCTCAATATTATCGGCGCGTTAAGTCAAGAGTATCATAGCTTGTTCAAAATCGAAGCGGACACGGGCGAAATCTCGCTTTACAGAACGGACGGAGTCGGTATGCCGTCCGAGCTTATGGGAAAGCTGCTGGAGCAGGGCGGCTACAAGCAGGCTCTCGAAAATTATATCGAAAACTTTATCGTTCCCGAGGACCGCGACCGCATAAGAGAAGCGACAACGCTTGAGGTTCTCGCCGAAAAGGTGCCCGAGAAGGGGCTTTACAAGCTCGGTTTCCGCAGAAATCTGAACGGCGTGATTTCCTATTTTGAGATGAACGTGGTGAAAATCGCCGACTGGAGCGGGCGGGTTACATACATCATGGGACTGCGCGACGTCAACGATGAAATGCAGCGTCAGCTAAAGCAGGCGCGGGAATTTGAAGCGCAGAGCGAGATTATCGAGGGCTTGGGTTCGGTTTATTACTCGGTTTTGCTGGTGTATCCCGAAACGGACAAGGTTGTCACATATCGTGCTGCGGGCGAGGACGGACGGGCTATCGCGGAGTATTTCCGCAGGCACGACCACTGCTGGTCAAAGGGTATCGAAAGGTACTCCGAGGAGCACGTTGCCGAGAACAGCCGCGCGGAGTTTACGGAGAAGCTGTCGCTTGACTACATACGCACGCACGGCGAGGATTACTCGCTCACCTACGAAAAAAACACCGCGAACGGCACGGTTTATCTTCAAGCGAGAATTTCCTACGTTCGGGAGAAAAACGGCGGTTTTGTCACGGTTGTGGGAACGCGAAACGTTGACGATATCGTGAAAAAGGAGCGCTTGCAGGAGGCTGCTTTACAGGCGGCTTATGACGCGGCGGAAGCGGCAAACAAGGCGAAAACCGACTTCCTGTCGAATATGTCGCACGATATCAGAACGCCGATGAACGGAATTATCGGTATGACCGCGATTGCCGCGACGCATATTGACGATAAAGAGCGCGTTCAGGACTGCCTGCAAAAAATCTCTCAGGCAAGCAAGCACATGCTGAGCCTTATCAACGAGGTGCTCGATATGAGCAAAATCGAGTCGGGCAAGGTTGACCTTGTCGAGGAGGAGTTTAACCTGTCGAATTTGGTTGACAACCTGCTCACGATGACAAGTTCCCAGATAAACGCGCACAATCACAAGCTCTCGGTAAACATTGCCGGAGTAACGCACGAAGAGGTTATCGGTGACAGCCTGCGCATACAAAAGGTCTTCACAAACCTTATGAGCAACGCCGTGAAATACACCCCCGACGGCGGTGAAATCCGCTTCTCGATAACCGAAAGACCGAGCGGACAGGCGAAGGTCGGCTGCTACGAGTTTATCTTCGAGGGCAACGGTATCGGCATGAGCGAGGAGCTTATGGAACGGATTTTCGAGCCGTTTGCGAGAGCCTCGGACAGCCGAGTGAACAAAATCCAAGGCACGGGACTTGGTATGCCCATCAGCCGAAATATCGTGCGAATGATGGGCGGCGATGAACCGGTACGGAATTATCGAGGAAGTTCCCGTGATAATGATTTCCGCGGAAAGTTCCACGGATTTCATCACGCGGGCTTACGATATGGGCGCGGCGGACTATGTGGGGCGCCCGTTTGAGGAGGCGGTTGTGCAGCGCAGGGTGAAAAATACAATCACACTTTACGCGAAGCAGCGCAGACTTGTTGATATTGTCGCGAACCAGATTTTCGAGAAAGAAAAGAACAACAAGCTGATGGTTGCTATTCTGAGCCACATTGTCGAGTTCAGAAACGGCGAGAGCGGCTCTCACGTTGTATATATCAACATCATCACCGAGCTTCTCCTTCACTAGCTCATCAAGAAAACCAAGAAATACAACATCTCGATGTCCGATATCAAGCTGATAAGCACGGCTTCGTCGCTGCACGATATCGGCAAAATCGCAATCCCCGATGAAATCCTCAACAAGCCGGGAAGATTTACTCCCGAGGAGTTTGCGATTATGAAAACGCACTCGGAAATCGGCGCTTCTATGCTGGAAAACCTCACAGATTTCAAGGACGAGCCTTTGCTGAAGGCTTCTTACGAGATTTGCCGCTGGCACCACGAGCGCTATGACGGAAAGGGTTATCCGGACGGGCTGAAGGGTGATGAGATACCGATTTCCGCACAGGTTGTGTCGATTGCGGACGTTTACGACGCGCTCACAAGCGAGCGCTGCTATAAAAAGGCCTACACCCACGAAAAAGCGATTGAGATGATTTGCGGCGGCGAGTGCGGCACGTTCAACCCGCTTATCCTGGAGTGCCTGATGGACATAAGCGAGAGCCTGAAAAACGACCTCCAAAGCAACGTTCAGTCTATGCAGTACAAGCGCGAATTCCAGAGCATAACCGATGAGATTATCAACAACAACGACCTTGCTGCTTCGGGACAAATGCTCCAGCAGATTGAATTTGAGCGCGCGAAGTCGGAGTTTTATGAAACCGAAATCTACGGAGATTTCTTCTCGTTTAGGACAAATCCGTCCACGCTTACGCTCTCGGATACAATCGCACAAAAGCTCGGTCTTAACCGTATAATTCCCGAGCCGCTTGAAAACGAGGACGTGAAAAACGCGCAAAACGAGGATTGCAAACAGCTTATCGAAAAGATTTTGGCGGCGACTCCCGAAAATCCTATGGTTATTTTTGCGGGAAATATCGGCACAAAAGGCGCGGAGCTTGGCTGTGAAATTCGCTGCAAGACAATGTGGACAAACGCTGAAAATCCCGTATTTCTGGGAGTTGCGGGAAAAATTGAGTTCCGATAAATCGGAGAAAATGAGGAAAATATGAATTTTGATTTGCTTATAAACGCGGGAATTGACGCGGAGGACGCGGTCAAGAGATTTATGGGAAACGAGTCGCTTTACGGGAGAATGCTCGCGAAATTCCTTGACGACAGCAACTACGATAATCTCGTTCGTGCAATTCCCGAGAAGAGCGAAAGCGAGGCTCTCACCGCTTCGCACACGCTCAAGGGCTTGTGCGGAAACCTCTCGATGAACGAGCTTTACAGACTTTTCTCCGAGCAGGTGACGCTTTTCAGAGCGGACAAATGGGACGAAGCCTGCGCGATGATGCCCGAGATTTCAGAGAACTACGCCAAAATCACCGACGCTATCAAGGCCTGGCTTGAACAGCAGTAACGCGGTTTATCAATAATTTGTGGAAATAACAATGAGACATTTATGGCGAATTTTAAGAGATTGCTGCTGGTTGACGATTCAGAAATTGACAGAAGAATTCTGCGAAACATTTTGAGCAAGCGTTTTGAAATCACCGAGGTCGGAAACGGCTATGCGGCGCTTGAGCTTTTGATGAACAAAAAATCGGGAATTGACGGAATGCTGCTTGACATATCGATGCCGGTGCTGGACGGCTTTGATGTTCTGCGCGTTATGACCGAGAACAAAATCAAGCTGCCCGTGGCGCTTGTTACCGCCGAGGCGACTGCCGAAAACGTCAAGTTTGCTTCGCAGTTCGGAATTTCCGATTTCATAAGCAAGCCGTTTGATTCGCAGACGGTTTTGGACAAGATTTGCCGGATTTTCGGCGTAAGCAAGGACGTTCCGCAGGAAAAGGGCGCGGAGGACAGGGTTGTCGGCTCGGAAACCTATGCCACCGACAGCTACATTTCCAAGCTCACCGCGATTTACGACACGTTTCTCAAGAATTCGGGGCTTGACCCGTCGCACTGCGCGCGTTTCAAAGCTCACGGAGATTTTGCTTATCGAATACGGTCTCGCGCACAAGCAGGATATTGATGTAATCGACCTCAAGATGATGAGCAAGGCTGCGTATTTTTACAATATCGGTCTGATGGCAACGCCGTCGCGTTGTTTTGAAAGCCGCGATGTTTCGGACGCGGACAGGGTTATTTATCAAGAGCACACGGTTGCGGGCGCGAAGATTGTCTGCCTGAACGAGTCGGGGAGCTGCAAATATTTCATCAGAGTTTGCTCGGATATTTGTATGCACCACCACGAGAGATACGACGGAAGAGGCTTCCCGCACGGACTTCAGGGCTGAACGAGAAATTCGGCTCATCGCGAACCGATTTCATCACGGGAGTAAGCGAATACATAACCGATGAGGAGGAGCGCCGCGGCTTTTTGGGAACGTTCCTCAACGACGCGGCAATTCGTGCTTATCGAAACGGCTTTACGAAGCTGGAGAAGATTTGTATGGTTAAATTGCCGAACGAGGAAACGGGGCGGTATGCGAGGTTTTTCGCGCGGCTGCTGGAGGACCCCGACACGGGCGATATCACGGGAAATCTCTCGGTGACCGATATGACCGAGCAGATTATCCGCGAGCGGATTATGCTGAATCTCGCTTATGTGGGATACGATATGGTGTCCGAGATTGACCTGAACCGCGATAAACAGCGGATTATGCGCAACTGGCAGTCGGGCGATTTCAGCGGCGAGGAGAGAAACTATTTCGAGTATCTGCAACGGTTTATCGCAAATTACGTCTGCGAGTAGGACCGCGAAAAGACCTCAAAGCTGCTTGACAAGAAGTATCTTGTGGAAAAGCTGGAAAAATCGGGCTCGTTCTCGATGAACTATTCGATAAAAAACGAGAACGGCGAAGTCCGCTTCAAAAACCTCACGGTTCTGGCAACGGACTTGCGGCTCGGGAAAATCTGCTTTGCGCGCAAAGACGTAACGGAAACCGTTGAGCAGGAGCGCAAGAGCAAGGCTGAGCTTGAGCAGGCGCTTGCGGCGGCGGAAAAGGCAAGCCGCGCGAAGGGCGCGTTTTTGTCGTCGATGAGCCACGATATCAGAACGCCGATGAACGCGATTATCGGATTTGCGGAAATCATCGCGCAAAATACCGGCGATAAAGATGTCGTCGAGCGCTCCGTACAGAAAATTCTGAAATCGGGAGATGTGCTGCTGAAGCTGATAAACGACATTCTTGACCTGTCGAAAATCGAAAGCGGAAAGACAACGCTTGATTTCACGGCGGTTGATTTGAACACGGAAATCGAAAATTTGTCGGTTATGTTCAGCGAGAGCACCGAGCAGGCGGGCGTGAACTTTGTCGTTTTGAAGAATATCGAAAATCGGTATGTTTTGTGCGATAATATAAAATTCTCGCAGATTATGGTGAATATCCTCAGCAACGCCGTGAAATTCACGCCAAAGGGCGGGAGAATTGTGTTCTCGATAACGGAGCGCGGGAGAGCGGAAAACGGCTTCGCGCAGTACGTTTTCTCGGTTAAGGACACGGGAATTGGAATGAGCGAGAATTTCCGCAGCCACGCTTTCGAGATGTTTGAACGCGAAAAAACCACAACCGAAACCGGTATCAGCGGCACGGGACTTGGACTTGCGATTGTGAAGCGGCTGGTGGAGATGATGGGCGGCGAGGTTGAGATTATCTCGGAGCTTGGCAAAGGCACGGAGGTTGTGGTTTCGCTGAAGTTCGAAATCACCGATGTTTCCAACGTCAAGACCGGTAAGCTCAGGACAAACGCTGTCATGGATTTTGCGGGGAAGCGGCTGCTTTTGGTGGAGGACAACGAGATGAACCGCGAGATTGCCTCGGCAATTCTCTCGGAGCTTGGTTTTATCGTCGAGCAGGCTGAAAACGGCGCTGTCGCGGTCGATAAGGTCGCCAACAGCAAGGACGGTTATTACGACATAATTCTGATGGACTTGCAGATGCCGGTTATGGACGGCTATAAGGCAACGAGCGAAATTCGCGCGCTTGCGAACCGCGCGCTTTCGGGAATACCGATAGTTGCGATGACCGCGAACGCTTTTGACACCGACAGGCAGAAGTGCCTTGAAGTGGGAATGAACGGGCATATTGCAAAGCCGATTGACATATCAAAGCTGTTTGAAACGCTTGCGGAGGTTTTCAATAAGAGCGAGTAATCACTCGAACAGGTCGCAGTTTTTAGGGGGAACATTTCGCGCGTAGAGCTGCAGGGAGTTGTCGGTGGTGTTGACCGCGCCGAGGAAAATCTCCTTTGCGTTGTGATAGCCTTGATTGCGAAGCTCCTTGTCAAGCCAGGTTTTGTCGTTTCCGGTGTGCTTGAGGTTTGGCTCGTTGATGTGACCGTCGAGAATGACGTTCACCAAAAGCTCCTGCTGAATGGGTTTAATATTCACGTCAGTCGGCTGGAGCGGTCGGTTTTGTTCAACGGGCAGAACGCTGATTGAACCGTTGTACTCGAACACGGCGGTCTGAACCTGCGACAAATCGAAATAGCCGAGATTTCGGCAGTGCGTGAGGAAATCCGACAAATCGATGCGGGCTTTTTTGAAATTCTCGCGGTAGAGCTTGCCCTTATCGAAGAGAATGAGCGGCTTGCCGTTGACGATTTTTCGAACGCGCGGTGATTTTCCCGTGACGATGGACACGCAAAAAGCGATGACCGCGTAGATTATCATAGCGATGAGCGTGCGCTCGGGATTTTCAAGCTCCGTGGCAAATTCCGCGGCAATCGAACCGATGGAAATGCCGATGATATAGTCGAACATACTCAGCTGCGAGAGCTGCTTGTTGCCCATTAATTTTGTGAGCAGAAACAGCGTGACTACGCTCGCAACCGACGTTAAAACAACCTTTAATATATCCAAAATATTTCACCTCTTTGCAGTTATTTTGCAAAAAAGCTCGTCGAATATTCACGAAAAAGCACAAAAAATCCCCCGCTGAACAGTGGGGGATTTCGCATTTTACTTTTGCGCAGCCGTGTTATTTGACGTATTTTCGGGAACGCTTGACGTGGTGTCGTCAGCCTTGAGCTTTGCCATAACCTCAAGCGCAAACGGGCGAAGCTCGTCGGGAAGAACGCTCAAATCGCCGTTTTTAATCGCCTCGACAGCGGCAGAAAGCTGCTCGTCGGAAACGCCCGCCGCAGCGATTTCGTCGTGATATTTCGCCATAACCTCCTCAACCTTTTCATCGGAGATATTGAGGCTTTGTGCGGTCGGCTGCTGCTCGCCGTTTGCGTCAATTGTATAGTTGTCGTGCAGGATAAGCTCGTCAACCGTAACAAACTCGAAGCCCTTTTCCTTCAGCCCTTTGAGAACATTCGGCAGAGCCTCGGTTGTGTTCTGCAAATCGTTGTGGAACAGCAGAATAGAGCCGGATTTTGTGTTCTCGAGTACCTTTTTGGTAATCTGCTCGGAGGTCGGCTTGTTCCAGTCTACGCTGTCGGCGTTGGATATAGTTGGAAATTATTTGCTGTCGCTGTTTTTGAGCTTGAGGAGCAGGTTGAGGATTTCGAGGTACAGCCAGATAATGGTGAACGTGAGCGAGAATGCCGCAACCCATTCGTACTGCTTGGGGAGCTTGTTTTCAACGGTCTGCTGAATTTGGCTGAAGTCAACCAGCAGGAACAGCGACGCGAGAATTACTCCGCCAACGGACATTGCGATGGAAATCACCATATTTTCGCGAATGAACGCGATAATCTGGTTAAGACCGGGGATAAACGAGCAGATGAACACGAGCGCGCTGCCGATAACGGACGCAAGCAGCAGCGTCATAAGCACGGTGACGAACTTGTTTGTAACCTTGATTTTGCCCGTGGAGAAGAGCAGCTGCATAGCGGCAACCATCGATACCGTGAGCACGAGCGCAAGACCGATAATACCCTGATACTCCTTGATAACGTTGCCCATAAACGCGAAGGTGTAGCCGTAGCCCGCGCAGCTTATTGCGCCGAAAACCGCAGCTCTTTTCATTGAAATCGAGCCTGCGATTGAAAATACGAATGAGAGAATAAGAGCCGCGATTGCGCCGTAGAGCTCGGGCATATTTACATCAATACCCTCCAAAAGTGCCTGCGGGTCGGCGGGGAAAATAAAGTGGATTGCAAGTTCAATTGCCACGCCTGCCGCAATCATCAGCATAAAAAATCCGCACTTTGCCACAATTCCTTTATATGTCGCGCAATTTTCGTTTGTTTCCTCAATTTTTGAAACTCTTTTTACCATCGGGTTGGCAAAGAGGTCAACCATTTTTTGACTTGCCATAAAAATTCCTCCTTTGTGTAACGCTTGGCTTGAATATATTATATCCTATAATTATTGCTTTGTCAACGATTATTTGCCTTAACAGTACGAAATTTTACGTTTTTTACAAATTTAACTTGCTAAATCTGCAAATTAATGATATAATTATGGGGAGAAATATTGGTTTATAAGAAAGAATTTGGTAAAAATGGGAAATAAAGTATATATTGCACGAACAGACGCGCTGAATGATGAAAAG
>SFLN01000003.1 GCA_004554555.1 [Eubacterium] saphenum
TTTTTCAGCGCCTCGGGGTACTCCGAAACGGGAATTACCGAATAATCGCCGTCACCGTAAATCTTCGTTACCGCAGCAAGCTGTTTGTCCGTGACAACCGTTGATGTGTCCTTGTAGGTCAGGTTGTACACAACGATAATCAGCCCCGAAATCAGCGCGATAATTATCGCAGGGATAAGAATAGGTTTTATTTTGCTCATTCTTTCTTACCCTCCTTTTTCGGAACAATCGCTCCAAAGGGCTTCGCAGACGTAAATCTGTCGATAAGCGGAGTGAGGCAGTTCATAACCAAAATCGAGAACGATACGCCCTCGGGGTAATTCGCGAACTCTCTGATAAGGAACGTGATAACTCCGCAGCCTACCGCGAAAATAACCTTGCCCTTGTCGGTAATCGGGGTTGTGGAGTAGTCGGTCGCCATAAAGAACGCGCCGAGGATAAGTCCGCCGCCCATCACTTGGTAAGCAACGTACTCGAAGTCAAAGCCGCCCTTGAAGAACGACAGAAGCGCAACCGTGCCGATAAAGCAAATCGGGGTTATCGGGCGGATAACGCCGCGGCAAATCAGATAAATTCCGCCGAGCAGGAGCGCAACCACGCAGGTTTCACCCAAGCAGCCGCCGCGTACTCCCAAAAGCATATCCAAAAGCGACGGGAGCGTGCCTTCACCCGATGAAATAACGCCGAGCGGTGTTGCCGTGGTAACAGCGTCCGTTGTTCCCTTGAACCAAGCAAGCGGCTCAGCCCAAGTCGTCATCGCCGCCGTGAACGACAGCATAAGCACAATTCTCGCGGTTATCGCGGGGTTCGCGAAGTTCTGTCCGATACCGCCAAACAGGCATTTCACGATAACAATTGCCACGAAGCAGCCGATTACCGCCATATAAATCGGCAGGTCAACGGGCAGGTTGAACGACAACAGCATTCCCGTTACAATTGCCGAAAGGTCGGAAACCGTTCCCGGCTTTTTCACAATTTTGTTGAACAAAAACTCGAACAAAACGCAGCTCGCCACGCAAACTGCCGTCAGCACCGCAGCCTTGTAGCCGAAAATCACAATGCTTGCGACAAGCGCGGGACAAAGCGCGATGATAACGTCGAGCATTATGTTTTTCGTGGTTCTCGGGCTGCGAATATGAGGCGACGCCTCTACAAAAAGTTTATTCATTTACGTCCACCTCACTTCTTCGGAGCGGTTGCCGCACGCAGGAAATCCTTCGCGAGCTGGTTCTTCTCGGCAAGATTTCTCTTCGCGGGACAGACAAAGCTGCACGCTCCGCAGTTCATACAAAGATTAACTTTCAAGCGCTGCAATTCCTTGACATCGCGCGCGTCAAACGCCTGCTCAAGCTCGGTCGGCATAAGGTTCGCCGCGCACGCTCTCACACATCTTCCACAGCGTATGCAGTTCGTGGGCTTCTGCTCTACGGTGTCCGCGAAAAGGAGAACCGCGTTGTTGGTTTTTCCGAGCGGCGTGTCCGGGTCAAACGCGCACGAGCCCATCATCGGACCGCCGAGCACAATTCTGTCGGGCTGCTTTCTTACGTCCGCGAAGCCGACAATGCTGTGAAGCAGTGTTCCCACGGGAATGAAGAAATTCGCGGGGTTGTTGACGATGTTGCCGTCAATCGTTATGCGGCGTCTTACCAGCGGCACGCCCGTTTTTATGTAACCGTAGATAAATCCCGCGGTCGAAACGTTCATAACCACGCAGCCGACATCGGACGGGAGCTTTCCTTCCTGTACAACGCGCCCGGTGAGCGAGTGGACGAGCACCTTTTCTGCGCCCTGCGGGTACGCGCCCGGGAGCTTCTGAACCTTTATGTTCGGGTAACGCACGGCAAGCTTTGTGAGCTTGTCAATCGCCGCAAGTTTGTCCTCCTCGATACCGATAATCGCGTTCGGGATTTCGAGCTTTTTCATTATAAGGTCAATTCCCGCGAGAACATTGTCGGAGTTCTCCATAAGCTCGCGGTAGTCGCTTGTGATGTACGGCTCGCACTCCGCGCCGTTCAGCAGCAGGTAGTCGATTTTAACCTTGTTTTTGTCAAAACCGAGCTTAACGTGCGTCGGGAAACCAGCGCCGCCGAGACCGATTGCGCCGCTCTCGCGGACAGCCTTGATGAAATCCTCGCGGGTGTCGCACTTGGGCGGTTCAAGTCCCTCGAACATCTCGTTCTTGTTGTCGTTTTCGATAACAACGGTCTTGCACAAGCGCCCGAAAACGTTCATCACGTCCTTGATTTCCTTGACAACACCGCTTATCGACGCGTGAACGGGCGCGGACATAAACGCCTCGCTGTCGCCGATTTTCTGCCCTATCTTGACCTTGTCACCAACCGCGACGCAAGGCTCGCAGGGTGCGCCGATGTGCTGAGCCATGCTTATGGCAACAACCTCGGGCGCGGGAATTTTTCTCGTTGACTGCTCAGCTGACGCACTGAAATGCGGCAGTCTGACAGAATGCAGCTTAGACAAAATTCACCATTCCTTTCCATTATTTCAAAGTTAAACCCGCCGCTCATCCGAACGGCGGATTTCCGAATTGCAAATATTACATCACAACGCTTCCGATATCCTTGCTGTCCTCACCGTTCAGCGGAGCGGTTTTGCCGTCCTTGCCGGTCGGGCGCTTGTCGGGAACATTCGGCGCGTCCTTGCGGTCTGCGGGATTTGTCGGAGCAACCTCCGCTTTCGGAGCAGCCGCTTTCTCGTCATTCCGAACGGGAGCTGCTGCGGGACGAGGATTTGTGTTGTCCTCGAACCACTTTGCCGCCATCATCGGTGTGAGAACAACGTCAAACGTTTCGGGTGAACCGTCGTAAACGGTTTCGAGCATTGTGTTGCCCTTCTTGTCGGGCTCGCAGACGTCGTAGCTTACCTGCTTGCGGTACTTGATGCGAACGTACAGGAACTCGGGCGGGATAACGTCGATTGCCTTCATCTCTTCAAGCCACAGGAACGGGCTCATACCGCCGATTGAAACGTCCTCAATCAGCCAGCCTGCCGCTGCCGCCGCGTCGTTGCGGCACAGGTACAGCGAGAATTTGAACTTCTTTTCCTTGTCGTTGTCGATAATTCCAATCGAGAAGGTCTTGACCATAAAGCTGTTCAGCACGCCGGTCTGATATCCGCAGCACGGGCAAACGCCGCCGTAGCCGTAGAGCTTCGCGTTGATATCGCGCGCGAAATAGTAGCCGTAGGCTCTCGGGTTGAGCTTCTCGTAAGGAGCAATTCTCCTCACCTGCTCAATCATATAATCAAACTCCTTGCGCTTGATTGAAGGCACGGGTTTGAAATAATACGGCATCTGGTCGATGAGAATGAGGTTCGGCTCTTCGGTGCCGGAGTAGAGGTTGTGGAGGAGGTTGTTGTTCTCGCCCGTGAGCAGGAACTCCACATATCCCGCGTATTTCGCCTTGTTAAGACCATCGCGGAGGATAACATACTTCGCGGTTTTTTCAGCGTCTGCGGGGTCAATCGGAGCGTCCATTCCGACAATCTTCATCAGCTTGTTGCCCGAGTCGAGCAGCGCAATCTTGTCAAGACCGAGGTCGCAGACGTAAATCTTGGAAATCATCTGCTCAACAGCCTGAGCGGACTTGCACTCGGGGAGAGTTGACAGGATATCCTGAGTGTCAAAGGTAAATCTTCCCGTTGTATAGCCGAAGTCGAACACACGGTTGTTGAACATTCCGCTCTCGATGAGCGAGTAAACATCGCCGACAATCTCCAGCAAATCGCTGTTCGTGATATTCGGCGGAATCATAAACTGCTTTCCGTAAACCGAGAAGCGATAACGCTTGTTGATATCGAGCGTGAGGTTGATTTCGCCGCCCTGGCTCTTGATTTCCTTGAGGAACGTTACGGTGTCCTTGCCGATGGTGAAGGAGTTTACCATAAGCGTTACGACCTGGTTGAAAATCTGGTGATTTTCAAATCTCATCTCGTGAGCCGCAAGTACGTCATAAGCCTTTTTGAGGTTCTTTATGTTGATTTTGGAGATTTCAAACTGAATTTGCGAAGAACCCGACGTGATTACGAACTGGAAGTACTTCATCGCAATTCTGTAATCCTCGCCGAACATCTCGTCGATTACCGCAAACGCGTCCGCAAGGTCGTTTTCGTCCTCGACCATACCATTCTTGATGCAGTCGTCGAGCTTGAGGCTGATGATGCTCTTGAAGCCCGCGGCAAGCTCGTAGTCCTTGACCTTTTTGCCTCCGTCGGACGCCATAAGGTACTCGTTTCCGTCCTTGTAGAACTTGTAGAGCCACTCCTCACCGCCCTCGTCGGTTCCGGGCACGTTCCAGCGGTACTTGGCAAACAGCGTGTGGTTCTCGGCCTTGCCGTACCAGTTGTTCATCTGCTCAATGTCCTGTTCGAGAGCCTTGCGCGCGCTTCCGTCCTCGTGTTCTTCCTTGGACACGCTTCCGCGCTCCGTGAAGAAGCCGCTCTTGCGCATATCCTCAAAAGTGACAGGCTGGGCGCTGTCGGGGAACACAACCGAAACGCTGTTTCCGAACTTCTCGCGCAGTCCTTTTACAATCTTGCTCGTGTTGACGTAATTGTAGAAGAACTTGAAAACGTACTGCTTGGGGCTGAACATATAGCTGCCCGGAAGGTTGGGATTTTCCTGGAAATCCAGCACGAACAGCTTCTTATACTCATCGGCAACCGTGAGAATACCGTGCTCGATTTTTTCCGCGCACTTTTCAAGCGAATCGTATTTAATTCCCGCGCGGTTGTTAGTTATGTACTTGTTCGGCACGGAAACGAAGAACGCCGAGAGCTTTTCGTCAACGAAATCGGGGTTATCCGCTCTGACAAAGCCGGTGAGCTCGAAGGTGGAGAAGTAGTTGTACTTCGACATCAGAACCTTGCCCGCCTCAACCTTTGCGCCGGAAATTGCGTAAGGAACGAGGTAGGTGAAGCCATCGTACTCCGCGCTGATGAAATCGGCAACGCTCTTTCCGTTCTCGGAGAAGCGCACCTTGCGGATATCCTCGGGAGAGCGCTGGTGATGCGAAATTTTGTAGACAACCTCCGGCTTTCCGTAGTTGATAACGGCAATGTTGAACGCTCTGTCCACGCACTCTTCCTCGTCCGCGGACTTGAGGTTCTTCTTTCTGATGAACGCAAAGCAAAGGTCTACCATATTAATATAGGAGCCTTTTTTGCTGGTAAGCGTAACCAAATTCTCGTGCAGCGCCGCCTGTTCATTCTCAGGGAGCGCGAAAATAATCTCGGTGTGGTTGAACTGCTTTCCGTTAAGCTCGAGCTCGCGGACTTTAAGCGTACCGTCATCGTTTACCACGCGCAGCGAATATGTATTCGAGCGCATCTTGAACCAGTCAACATTGGTGAAAACGCTCTTTGCACCCAAGCCGAAGCGTCCCTCACGCTTTCTGTCGCCGTCGTTGCGTCCGACAGAAAGGTAGTAGAACACCTGTTCCAGCTTGAAGCCTGTTTCGTTGTAGGTGAGCTTAACCTGTCCCTCATCGAGGAACTCAATCATCACCTTGATGTTAGGCTCGTCGTAATCGCAGCCGAAAACGTTCTGCAAAAGCTCGCGGATAATCGACTCACGCGGATAATCCTTTGCAAGTCCCGCCATATTAATAGCGCCGCGGCCTGCGTACATATTGTTGAAATAGTCCTTGAACAGCTCGCTTTCAAGCTCACCCGAGCGAATTTTCTCATCGATTTCGCCGACAACAGCTTTAATGCCGTCCTTGTCGCCGGCAGTGTTTTTCTCGAAAAAATCGCCGAGCAGCTTTTCTACTGTTTCATAGCCTTGACTCATTACAAAACCCCTCTTCTCCGCGCTGTTTTTTGGAAAATCCCGCACGGCAGGTTAATCTTCGGCAAAAGCCGTCAAATTCCGTCGTTAAAAATCTTTATGTAATCCTTGAAGGTGTGGTCGGAATCCTGCTCTTTGGCACGGTATTTCCAAATTCCGTAAAGCACGGAATACTGAATGTTGTCGTTCAGCGCGTTGATTTCCTGCTTGATTTTCAGATGGAAGCAGTCGCCCTTGTGAAGCTCGTCAATCTCCGCTTTCGCGTCCGCAAGCCCCTTTACAGCCTCGCCTGCAAACGGCTGACTGAGGTAGCCTTCGTTCTCGAACGAAGCCGCAAGCTCCGCGCAGCCCTTCGCTTTTTCAAGACGTCCGCTCGGGTTAACCGCGCAAAGCCCGCCGAGATTGTTGACGGCAGCGGTTATTTCCGAGTTCTGCGAGCTGTCCGAAATCCCGAACAGCTTGTAGATTTTAGCAAGCTGCTCATTCGCGAAATCGTTGAGCTGTTTTGCATTTGTTATGCTCTCGACCTCGGGCGTGATGTACTCGATTTTGACTCTCTTTATCAAGTCGCCGCAGTTGTCAACCTGCTTTGAGTAATCTCTCAGATATCTCAAATCCTTAACCAGCGCGTTTAAGATATCGCCCTTTTCCTTGATATCGAGGAGAATGTTTCTCGTGGGCAGCTCGCCGCAGAAAATCTCGCTGAAGCTGAGGAACAGCGTCTTTTCAAGCAGCGGCGTGTCGAAAACGCCGTTTGAGTCGCGGAAAAGAATGAACTTTCTTCCCGCCTCGCGAGCCGCGCCGTGACGCGTCATT
The DNA here is from genome assembly GCA_004554555.1 of [Eubacterium] saphenum. Taxonomy (GTDB): domain Bacteria; phylum Bacillota; class Clostridia; order Oscillospirales; family Ruminococcaceae; genus CAG-115. The sequence continues at coordinate 6,620 of SFLN01000003.1, forward strand.
CTTCTTTCGAGAACCGCCGGCGATGTCGGCAGCTCGTAGTTTATCACATAATTCACGGTGTCCGGCCCGTCCACAAACGTTCCGAGCATATCCGTTCCGATGGTTATCTGAGCCATCTCGTCGTCCTGACGGTTGGTGAGCTTTCTCTTGATTGCACCCGAGATGATAAGCTCGCCGCGCATCACGTTCACGTTTGCTCCGTACAGGCAAACAAGCGCTTTTCTGAGGTACTCGACGGTGTTTTTGTTGCAGCAGTAAATCATTATGCGCGGGTCATCGTCGTCCTCAATGATGTCGGCAACCGTTTTCAACAGCGCGTCCAGTTTCTTGTCGAACTCCCGCAAATCCTCAACCTCGGAGCGCGAGAAGAAGGATTTCTGATAAATGCGCTTTTCCTTTTCGTTCTTGTCGCAGTCGTACTGCTCAAAGACGTTTCCGCCCGAGCTGTACGCGGGAAGTCCCGTGCGCAGGTCAACCTTCCTGCGGAAGTATGTAATCACGCCTTCATCAAAGCCGTAGTCCACAAACTGAACATTGCGTCTGAAATCGTCGGAATAAGCCGCGCGGTTGAAATACCGCATAACAGGGCTGTCCTCACGGATACCGCAAGCGGAGGCGTTAAGCTCGAGATTGTCCGCTTTCGCAGCCTTCGCGCCGTCCGAGAGCACGCTCTTAACCAAATCCGCAATCGCGGTTTTGTCATCCTTGGTTTTCGCGGGGAACGGTGCGTTTATCAGCAGCCTGTCGCTCTTCCACGGAATATTTTTCCTGTAATCCTCGTATTTCGGAACGTCCGAGGAAAGCTCCTCGTCGATGATAATCAAACTCCACTTAAAATCCTTGCCTGCCTTGCGTTTGAGAAGGTTATCTCCGAACAAGGTTTCGCGGGCGATGAGGTAAAGACCTGTGCTCTCCGCGTTGAAATACAGGAGAGCATTTGCCGCTCCCGAAACCATTTTGAAATCCGCACCAACGCTTGTGAGCAGGTATCTGTACCAGCTGTAAAGCTCGCTTTGGCGGGTTATAATCAGAATATTCGGAGTTTCCTGTTCAGCAAGCACGTCATATACACAAAGCGCGGACTTCGTGTATTTCTCCGAGCCGAATTCCCCGCAGTTAAGCGCGAAACCGAACCTTCTGAGTTTTTCTGCCGCGGCAAGATTTGCCGACGACAAGTTCAGTCCGCCAAGCGGCAGCCATTTAAAGTTGCTCAATATAACGCACCCCCGTAATTTATCGGAATTTTATTCGCCAAACCCGAATTTATTTTGATACATTTATAATTATACACCAAATGCAGAATTATTACAAGTATGTCAAAACCCCTAACGCTAGAAAAAAATCAGCCCAAATTTTGTACACTTTGCACAAATCTGCATATTTTTATACAAATCTTCAAAAATTGGGTAAAAATAACACCAAAATTAAGCAAAATATTACTTAATTCACCGTGATTAACGGAAATTTCCATTGCATAAAAATAAGACAAATGCTAAAATAATAGTGTACAATAATTTGGGAGTTGATATTATGCTGAAAGCGGTGCTTTCACGGAAAAATTTATCGGAAAACGACGAGTTTTACGAGTGCATACGCGACCTTTTGGAAAACCAAAGCGTTGAACATCTCAAGGATTTTTCGCACCATTTGGGAACGAGCCGCTTCCAGCACTGCCTGAACGTGTCGTATTACAATTTTCTCGTCTGCCGAAAGCTCGGTCTTGACGCCAAAGCGGGCGCCCGCGCGGGACTTCTGCACGACTTTTTCTTCTACAACCGCCGCGACTGCAAAAAGGCGAACATCAAAGGCTTTCACGTTTCCGTGCACCCGATGATTGCGTTCACAAACGCCGCGGAGCTGTTCCCGATAAGCGAACTGGAGAGCGATATGATTGTCTGCCACATGTGGCCGATAACCAAGAATTTCCCCCGTCACCGCGAAACCTTTGTCATAACGTTTGTGGATAAATTCTGCGCAGTCGCTGAGATTGCCTCGACCGCCGTCAACCGCGCGCGAAAACGCGTTTAATCGATTTGCACGAGCAAACCGGCGTTCACGTTGATTGTGCGGCGCTGCTTTAATTACAAGAAATCGGCGATGTCAATCCAAGTAAGCAGCAGCTCGCGTTCCTCTGGACGCTTGAATTTAAGCTGCGCCGCCGCCACAATCGGCAGCCACTCCTGCACCTTTTTCTTGTCAATCTGCGCTTTCTGACAGTAGAGCTTGAGATATTTCTCGGCGCTCTCCGTGCGGTGTCTGAGGCAGAAGCCGAGATAAGTCCGCGCAACGTCCGCGAGAGGGTTGCCCTGCTTTGCCTTGAACCAATCCACAACGTACATTCCGTTTTCGTTCACGACAATGTTCTCGGGCATAAACTCCCCGTGGCAAACGCACGACGAGTCCTCCGCAGCAGCAAGCTTTGTCAGAAGCTCGTACTTTTTCACATCGTCAATCATATCCAAGCCCTCGATTGAACGCTTGAGATAATCCTTCAAGCGGCTGAGCTTCGCGGAGTGAACGCCGTTTACCTCAAGGTGCAAATCAACCATTTGCCCGAGAAGCTCCTCGGAGCGCGGCTGTTCGCGCATAATTTCATCGAGCGTTTTGCCCTTGATGAAGCTGTATTCGAGCGCCCATTTTCCGTCAACCTTTGTCGCGCCGATAATCTCGGGCATTTTCGCAAAACCCGTTTCCTCAACTCTCGTGTGAGTAAGCGCCTCGTAAAAAACCACGCTTTTCGGCTCGTCGGGCTCTTTGAATATTTTCACGCACTTGTCGCCGCTCTCGAAAACCTTGACCTTTGCGCTTTCCGAAACAAGTTTTTTCAGTTCCATACCCAAATCCCTCCAAAAATTTTACTCGTCAATATCCCCGTTGTAAAGCCCCGTGACGGACAGTGTGAGGAAGCGGAAATCGCCCATCAAGTCGATTATCTCGCCGCCCGTGCCGCCCATTATGCGGACTGTCGGTCGGAGAACGTTGTCGTTGTCTTCGACAACAACGCCGTGCCGCCCGTCCGAGAGCGTAACCATCGTTCCCACGGGATACGGGTTGAACGCGCGCAAAAACGCCTTTGTCACGTCCAAATCAAAATGCGTGCCGCTGCCGCCGAGAATGTACTCCTCGGTTTCCGCGACAGACCACGGTTTCCGGTAAGGACGGTTTGACGTGAGCGCGTCGAACACGTCGCAGATTGACAAAATCCTCGCGATAAGCGGGATTTTCTTGCCGGAAATTCCCGTCGGATAACCCGTTCCATCAAATTTCTCCTGGTGAAAAAGCACGCCCGAAAGCACGTTCGCGCTGAAATTTTCACCTTTTTTCAGTATGTTGTACCCGATAAGCGGGTGACGTTTGATTTCCTCGTATTCCTCATCGGTGAGCTTTCCGGGCTTGATGATTATATCGTGGTCGATGTTGGACTTGCCGATATCGTGCAGCAGTCCCGCCACGACAACCTCCTTGGTTTCCTCGGCAGACAGCCCAATTTCCCCGCACACACCCGCCCCGAGCATCGCAACTCGCAAGCAATGTTTATATGTATAATCGTCGTAGTTTTGCAGGGCAATCATCTGGTTTGCGAGAAAATTCGAGTTCCCCGCGATATCCTCGATAATATTGTCGGCGATGCTGTCAACGCGCTCCACGGACGCCTTTGAAAGCTCCTTGATTTCCTCGTTACATTCAAAAATCCCGTTCAAATCCGTGAGCGCGCGGCTGAGATTCTGATTGATAACAGTTTCGCGGCGCTTGGTTTCCTTTTTCTTCGGCGGTTCAACTTCGCGCTTCGGTGCAACCGCACCCTCAATTCCCCCGCCGACAATGTTGACGGTTTTTATTCCGCACTCGCGCAGCTCCTCAATCATCGCATAGGACAAAAACCGCCCTTTTTCATAAAGCAGCTTATATTCCGTTGCGCTTGTGGAATAAACATCGTCCGCGAGCTGCATTCCCTCGCGCAGCTTTTCAACCGATACAATCAGCATAAAAGTACCTCAAAATTCGGGTTTCAAATCTCACAGCGGCGATTTGTAAACGCCCTTCTCAACATATTCCGACAAGGTTTTTTTAGCCTCGGCGGCGTCGCTTTCATAAGTTATCCCAAACCAACGGCTGTCCGTCGGAATGTCCTTCACCTTGAACCCGCGCGCCGATATTTCACGGCTCACCGCGTCCGCGATAGTAAGCTCGGCTTTAAGCTCGTCGGGCTGGAGATTGTTGAGGAACTTCCGGAGCTGGTGCGCCAGAATGTCCATAAACCCAACGTTAAAGCCCCACATACTCATAGAAGTAGTGTCGTCGTCGCCGAGAATTTTCTCGTAGCCGTCGTATTTTCCTCTGATAACGCCGTCCGCGCCGCGCGAAATCTGCTTCGTTTCCTCAACGGACGTGAGCAAGCCCTCGGCGCTTTTACGGCAAATTCCACGGTTTACGGGACCGTTCTCGGAGAGCGTGTTCTTGAGCAAAAAGTCAACCGAGCAAGCGTCTGCGGTCGGGTTTCTGAAAAACTCCGCAAGCGCCGCAAACGCCTTTGCGCCGTAAAAATCATCGGCATTGATAACCGCAAAATCCCCGTCAAGCGCGTCCTTGCAGCAGTAAAGCGCCTGCGCGGTTCCCCACGGCTTGGTTCTCGCGGGGAAATCATTTGCTCTCACGGGAAGATTTTCGGTTGACTGAAAAATGTAATCGGTTTTCACAATGCGTGAAATTCTGTCGCCAATTGTGCTTTTAAACAGCTCCTCGATGTCCCTTCTGATGATGAAAAGAACGCGCGTGAAGCCGTTTTTGACCGCGTCTTGCACCGAGTAGTCAATCAGCAGCTCACCGTTCGGACCGAGCGCCTCGAGCTGTTTTATCCTGCCCGAGGAGCTGTATCGCGAGCCCATTCCCGCCGCCAAAACCACCAAAGTTAATTCCGACATAATATACTCCTTTAAAATTCCGACTAAAACTAAAACTTACTGCAAACTCTTTATCGATTCGTTAATTTTCGCCATTTTTTCCTCAGCCTTCGCCAGCTTCGCGCGCTCGTTTTCGATTTGAGCTGCGGGTGCTTTCGAGAGGAAGCCTTGATTGTTCAGCTTGCCCGAGAGGAAGTCGATATCCTTCTGCGCCGCCTTCTTTTCCTTTTCAAGCCGCGCAAGCTCCTTCTCCTTATCGACAAGCTCGCCCATCGGCATAAATATTCTCGCCGCGTCCGTGACAACCGTTGCCATTCCGTCCGCTGAGGGAGCAGCGCTCGTTACCGTAAATTCTCCCGCGCCCGCGAGTTTCTCAAAGAACGCCTTGCAGCCGCCGAACAGCTCGGTGAACTTGGTTTCGACAATCATCGTAACCTTCTTTGACGGAGGAACGTTCATTTCATTTCTTCTCACGCGAACCGCGCGGATTGCCTCGACAATCTTCGAGAAGTCCTCCTGTTCCTTTGTAAACGCGAGTTTCTCGTCAAATTCGCACCACTTCGACATCATAATGCTCTCGGTTTCGCCGTGCGGAATGGACTGCCAAATCTCCTCGGTTACAAACGGCAGGAACGGGTGAAGCGTCTTCAGAACGCCCGTCATCACGAACACAAGTACCTTCTGCGCAGCAAGCGCGGTTTCTCCGCCTGCGGCAATTCTCGGCTTGGTGAGCTCGATATACCAGTCGCAGAAAACATCCCAGATGAAATCGTACAAATTGCCGATAGCAACGCCGATTTCATAAGCCTCAAGATTCGCGGTGACGTTCTTTATCATATCGTTGTACAGCGACAGAACCCACTTGTCCTCAATCGGCAAATTCTCGGGCAAGCCGTCCGCCTCGAAGTCCTCGGGGAGGTTCATCAAAATATAACGCGACGCGTTCCACAATTTGTTGATAAAGTTGCGGGAGTTGAGCAGCTTTGTTTCCGTCCAGCGCATATCGTTTCCGGGAGCGTTGCCCGTAACCAAAGTCAAGCGCAGAGCGTCCGCGCCGTACTGGTCGATAATTTCAAGCGGGTCAACGCCGTTTCCGAGAGATTTGGACATCTTGCGTCCCTGCTCGTCGCGTACAAGACCGTGAATGAGAACGTCCTTGAACGGCTTTTCTCCCGTGTGTTCAATTCCCGAGAAAATCATTCTCGATACCCAGAAGCCGATGATATCATAGCCCGTTACGAGCGTATTTGTCGGGTAGAAATACTCCAGCTCCGCGGTCTTTTCGGGCCAGCCGAGCGTTGAGAAAGGCCAGAGTGCCGAGCTGAACCAAGTGTCGAGCGTGTCCTCGTCCTGCTTCATCGCAGCGCCGCATTTCGGGCACTTTTCAACCTTTTCAAGCGAGATTTCCGTGTGACCGCACTCGGGATTTTGGCAGTAGTAAGCAGGAATTCTGTGTCCCCACCAAAGCTGGCGCGAGATGCACCAGTCGCGGATATTTTCCATCCAGTAGAGATAGCTGTTCTCGAAGCGCTTCGGGATATAGCGAAGCTCGCCGCTCTTGACAACATCAATTGCGGGTTTCGCAAGCTCTTTCATCGCGACAAACCACTGGAGCGACGCGCGCGGCTCAACCGTTGTACCGCAGCGCTGACAAGTGCCAACGTTGTGCTTGTGAGGAACAACCTTGACGAGAAGTCCCTGCGCGTCCAAGTCCTCAACCATCGCCTTGCGCGCCTCATATCTGTCCATTCCCGCGTATTTTCCGCCGACGTCCGCGCGGATTGTCGCGTCGTCGTTCATCATGTGGATAACCGCGAGGTTGTGGCGCTTTCCGACCTCAAAGTCGTTGGGGTCGTGAGCGGGCGTGATTTTAACGCAGCCCGTTCCGAATTCCATATCAACATAATCGTCCGCAACAACGGGAATTTCCCTGTCCGTGAGCGGCAGCTTCAGCATTTTCCCGACAAGGTGCGCGTAACGCTCGTCCTTCGGGTTAACGGCAACAGCGGTATCGCCGAGCAGCGTTTCGGGACGGGTTGTCGCGATTTCAACAAAGCCCGAGCCGTCGGCAATCGGGTAGTTTATGTGCCAGAAAAAGCCGTCCTGTTCCTCGTACTCGCACTCGATATCGGAGATGGACGTTTTGCAGTTCGGGCACCAGTTGATAATTCTCTCACCGTGGTAAATTAAGCCCTTGTTGTACAGGTCCATAAAGACCTTCTCGACAGCCTTTGAGCAGCCCTCGTCCAGCGTGAAACGCTCTCTCGACCAGTCGCAGGACGAGCCGAGTTTTCTCTGCTGGAGGTCAATTCTGCCGCCGTATTCGCGCTTCCAGTCCCACGCTCTCTTGAGGAATCCGTCGCGCCCGATTTGCTCCTTGGTGACGCCCTCTTTTTTCATCGCGGCAACAATTTTCGCCTCGGTTGCAATCGAAGCGTGGTCGGTGCCGGGAAGCCAAAGCGCAGCGTAGCCCTGCATTCTTCTCCAGCGGATAAGGATATCCTGAAGCGTGCTGTCGAAAGCGTGTCCGAGGTGAAGCTGTCCCGTGATATTTGGCGGGGGCATAACTATCGTGTAAGGCTTTTTCTTGGGGTCGATTTCCGCGTGAAAATAGCCCTTTTCTTCCCAGTTTTTGTAAATTCTCTCCTCAAATTCCTTGGGATTATAGGTTTTACTTAATTCTTTTCTCATTTCCGTGGTTGTCCTCCGTGTATTTTAAATTATTCATTTCCTCTTCATTCGGCGTGACGAAAAGCGTTTTGTTATCGGTGAAAATCACCATTCCGGGTCGCGCGCCCGCAGGCTTTTTCACGAACTTCACCGCCGTAAAATCCACCGGCACTCCCGAGCCGTTTTTCGCCTTGGAGTGAAACGCCGCAAGCCGCGCCGCCTCAACAATAGTCCGCTCGGGCGGCTTTTTGCCGTCTGTTTTTATGATAACGTGCGAACCCGCGATGTCCTTGACGTGAAGCCAGATATCGGCTGCCTTGGACGTTTTGAGCGTGAGCTCGTCGTTTTGCTTGTTGTTTTTGCCGACCAAAATCACAAATCCGTCGCTCGACAAGAATTTCAGCGGCTCGGATTTTTTCGGCTTGCTCGCCGTCTTTTCACCGCGGATAAGCCCCTGCTCGGCAAGCTCGCGGCGGATTTCCGAAAGCTCGCTGTCGCTCTCGGCGCGCGTTACGCTGTCAAGCAAGCTCTCTAGATAGGAAAGCTCGTTTTTCCCCTCGGCAATCAGGTTCGTGAGCATTTTCTCGGCAGTGCAGAGCTTGCGATATTCCGAGTAATATTTCTGCGCGTTCTGAGCGGGAGAAAGCCGCGCGTCAAGCGAAATTTTCCGCTCCTCACCCGAGTAAAAATCCTCGAGAACCGCGCTCGTCATACCCTTTTCCAGCCGATAAATATTCGCGTTTATAAGGTCGCCGATAACCCGCAGATTTTCCCTGTCCGCGCAGTCGGCGAGCTCCTTTTTCTGTAATTCGAGTTTACGCGCTGTCCTCTCGGCGCGGCTTTTTATCAGCTTTAACATATCCCGCGCGCGCTGGCTCACTCGGTCGGATTTCCTCTCGTAAAATTCATCAAGCAGCGCGTTCGCCGTGTCAAAACGCTTGGTCTTGAAGCTCTCGCCGTACTGATTTATATCAACAAACGAAAAATCCTTTTTCGTGCCGCTTTCATCGATTACCTCGGTGAACTCGGCTTTCGTTTTCGCCTTTTTAAAAAACTCGCAGAAGCGCCGTTTTTGTTCATCGGTCAAATCGGCGCAAACCGCGTCCGCGTCGCCCGCCGAATAAAACGCGCACTCTCTCGCGAAAATCGGCGAAATTCCCTCCAAGACCGCAGGCAGCGCCTTTGCAAGCCTATCGGTTTTGTTCTCGACAAGCGCGAGAATTTCGCGCGGATTTTTGTCGAAGAAATTCACTCGTTCAAGGCGCGGCGGCGTTTCGTAGACGATGTTCGGCAAAATTCTCCGAACGCCCGAAACCTCATCGGTTACGCGCTTTACGCTGTCGATAACCCGCCCGTCCCGCACGAGAATTATATTGCTGAAGCGTCCCATAATCTCGGCGATGAGGGTGTTGGTCACGATATCGCCGATTTCGTTCACGCACTCAAAATCAAAGTATAAAATTCTTTCCAGACCGTCCTGTCGGATAGCCGTCAGCCTGCCGCTGCCCAAATGTTTTCGCAGCAGCATACAGAACATCGGCGGAGTCTGCGGGTTCTCAAACGGCGCTTCCGTGAGATTAACCCGCGCCGCGCCGCCGTTCGCCGAGAACACGAGCTTTTTCGCGCCCCTGTCCGCGCTGTTCGGCTTTCTGAGCGAGATGACGACCTCTTCCCGCGACGGCTGGAAAATCTTCTCAACCCGCGAGCCGACAAGCTCCGAAAGCTCCTCGCGGACATATTTCAGCATTGCGCCGTCAAGTGACAAGATAATTCTCCTTAATTTACCAAATCCAAATTATTAGCAATACCCGCGAGATTTTCCGACAGCCGCAGTTTTTCCAAAACCGCGCCGGTCAGCCAAATTTCACACGGTTCTTCGTTATCGAAAAGAGAGTTCGCAGAATTTTCGCGGTAATTTCTAGCGCCGCTCGTTAACCAAATTATTCGCAGCAGTACCCGCACGGTTCTTCCTCAACCTCTGCGGCAAAAATCGGTATCTGCGGGAACTTTTTCGTGACAACCGCGGCAATTCGGTGAGGGGCAGACTTTTCCGTGCCGAAATGCCCCGCGTCAACGAGAGCAATCCCGCAGTTCTCCGCCTCAACCCAGAAATTGTGCTTTATATCGCCCGAAATTATCGCGCCGCAGCCCTTTTCGCGCGCGAGCTCCATAACGTGCCCGTCAACTCCCGCGCCGCAGCAAACCGCAATTCGGTTTATCGCGCAGTCGGTTTTCTGATACTTCACGCAGTCGAGAAAAAGCGACTTCCGGCAGTGCTCCGCGAGCGCCTTTGCCGTGAACTCAAACGGCGTGTCGCAAACCGCGCCGAAGCCCTTTCCGTCCTTTTGCGTGACCTCGAGCACCTCGCTTTTTTCAAAACCGAGCAGCTCCAAAAGCGCGTCGTTCACGCCGCCGTCCGCGATATCAAAATTCGTGTGAACCGCAATCGCGGCTATGTTCTTTTCAATCAAATCGCGCACGGGGCTCCATTTCGGGATATTTTTCAAGCCCCCGAAAATGACGGGGTGATGCGAAATAATCAAATTCGCGCCCTTTTCCGCCGCCTCTTTGATAACCTTGTGCGTGATGTCAAGGCAGCAGCAAATTCCCGTGACCTCGTCGTCGCTGTCGCCGACAAGCAGCCCCGGATTATCGTAGCTCTCCGCCGTGCGAAACGGCGCGATTTCGTCAAGAAATTCGACAATTTCAGCAATCTTCATCTTCCGCAGTCCACCGCAATCCTCAACACAGCCTCCGCCGTTTTCCGAAGCCGCTCGGCTTCCTCGGCAAGACCGCTTGATTTTTCCATATTTTTCGCGTTTTTCCTGAGCTTTTCGGCGACATTCCCGAGATAAATCCTGTCGCGGTTTTTCCCGCAAAGCGCCTCGATTTCGTCAATTTCACGGGAAATTCCCGTAAACCGCCACAGCATCACGGAATAAATTTTTCCGCCGTCCTGCGCGGTTTTCTCCTCGAGAAGCTCAAAACCCGCTTTGCAAAGCCGTTTTCGCATAACGTCAGCCTTGGTCATCGGCTGGAGGATAAAACGCGTGTTTTCGTTCTTGAAACGGCAGCGCTCGGCGATATCCGCGATAAGCTCGCCGCCCATTCCGCAGATTATCACATCGTCCGCGTAATCGATTTCGTCAAGGCCGTCCGACTTTACCGTTTCAACGCTCGTGACGCCAAGCTCCGCGAGCGTTCTCTTTGCCGCTTCAAGCGGACCGTCCTTCACATCGGACGCGATAACGCGGCAGCTTTTCTCAAGTGCCAGAGCGGCGGCAAGCCTTGCGTGGTCACAGCCCACGTCCACGGATACAACTCCGCTTCGGCAAAACCCAAACGCCGCTCCGAGCCTGTTGTCGAGATTAACCAAAATCAGCCTGCGTTAATCGCTTTGTTGAGCTGTTCAACAATTTCGTCCGCATCCACGCCGTGCACCATGCAAGCTTGTCCGATGGACTCGCCGCGAGCCGACGGGCAGCCCAGGCAGTGCATTCCCATTCCCATAAGAATAGGAGCCGCAGCCTCCGCGTTCACCTCAAGAATATCTCCGATAAGCGTATCAACAGTGATTGTCATAATAAATACTTCCTTTCTTTGCCTTTGTGTGCAAAATTACATACACACATATATTATACCACAAAATTTGCGGTTTGTCTACTACAATTTTCAACACTTTTGAGAAAAATTCACAAAAATCATCACTTGTTTTAGTAAAAAATCACCGTAAAATAAGAAGAAATTTCGCGTTTGTTGAAAATTTTTCCGCAGCCTTATTTTTGCACAAAATTCCCGCACAAATTTGGTAATTTAGACAAAATTTTCTCGGAGCAGAAGTTTCGCTTGACAAACAATTATCACGAGAGTATAATAATATGGGTTATTTTTTAACCCTAATATTTTTTTATGAGGTGTATTTATGAAAAAGACAATCAAGCCTATAGTCGCGCTTTTTGTTGTTCTCACGCTGTGTCTTGGTCTGCTTGCGGGCTGCGGCGGCAGTGGAAACGTTGTCGGCACTTGGAAGGTATCGGGCGCTGAAGTGAACGGACAAGCTGTTTCCCTTAGCTCTTTGGACCCGTCGGTTGCCAACGATTCCTTTACGCTTAACTCCGACGGCACTATTACCGCATACGGCGTTACAGGCGGCAACTGGACTCTGAACGGCAGCTCACTTACTCTCAAAATGAATTCTATGACTTTAGACTGCGAGTTTAACGGCTCAAACGTAATTTATAAGATGGGAACATCAAAGCTTATTTACTCCCGCGCTTAATTTACTTAACACACAAAGTTCCCCGTCAAAATGGCGGGGTTCTTTTTTTGACTAATTTGTAGTGAAAGCTCACGCTAATTTGGTGAATTTTGACAAAATTTTATTATACAAGCGGTTTTGCTTGACAAATTATTATCACGGTAGTATAATAAAATGGGTTTATTTGTAAAACCCGAACATTTATTTTTTATGAGGTGAATTTATGAAAAAGACTATCAAGTCAATCGCGGCACTTTTTGTTATTCTTACACTCTGCCTTGGTCTGCTCGCAGGCTGCTCTGGCGGAAGCCCCGCAGGCACCTGGAAACTCACGGGCGGCGAGGTAATGGGCTCTTCCGTTGGCGCAGACGAGCTCGGTGATACTTCCAGCTCAACTCTGGTGCTTAAAGAAGACGGCACCGTTGAAGGCGGCGGAACCTGGAAGCTTGAGGGAAGCACGCTCAAAATTTCCGAAAGCGGTATGTCGCTTGACTGCGAATACAACGGTTCCAACATCATTATCAACATGGGCTTCATGAAGATGATTTACTCCCGCGCTTAATTTACTTATCGCAAAAGTCCCCGTCGAAAAATCGGCGGGGTTCTTTTTTGCTCAAAAACAGTTTAAACCGCTCAAAAATCGCATATTGTCGGGAAATTTTGTTGACAATTCGCAAAAATTGTGGTATAATTTATATATCTTTGTATGAAAGGAATTTCAAGCTATGAAATACGATTTTAAAGCCGTTGAAAGCAAATGGCAGAAATACTGGGAAGAACACCGCACCTTCCACACCGAAAACGACTACACCAAGCCGAAATATTACGCGCTCGTTGAGTTTCCGTACCCCTCGGGCAACGGTCTGCATGTCGGTCACCCGCGCCCCTACACCGCGATGGATATCGTGTCGCGCAAGCGCCGTATGCAGGGCTATAACGTCCTCTTCCCCATGGGCTGGGACGCGTTCGGTCTGCCTACCGAAAACTTTGCTATCAAAAATAAAATTCACCCCGCTATCGTCACCGAGCGCAACATAAACCGCTTCCGCAATCAGCTCAAGGCTCTCGGTCTTTCGTTTGACTGGGAGCGCGAGGTCAACACAACCGACCCGAATTACTTCAAGTGGACGCAGTGGATTTTCCTCAAGCTGTTCAACGCGGGACTCGCTTACAAAAAGGAAATGAGCGTTAACTGGTGCACGCAGTGCAAGGTCGTTCTCGCAAACGAAGAGGTTGTAAACGGCACATGCGAGCGCTGCCACGGCGAGGTTATCCACAAGGTCAAGAACCAGTGGATGCTCAAAATCACCGACTACGCGCAGAAGCTCCTCGATGACCTCGACAGCGTGGATTATTTCGAGAAAATCAAGACCGCGCAGATTAACTGGATTGGACGCTCAACAGGCGCAGAAGTCAACTTCTCCACGACAATCGGCGACACTCTTACGGTTTATACAACCCGCCCCGATACCCTTTTCGGCGCGACTTATATGGTTATCTCCCCCGAACACCCGCTTATCGAAAAGTGGGCTGACGAGAAGAAGCTCACGAACCTTGACGCAATCCGCGCTTATCAAGCTGAAGCGGCAAAGAAATCCGACTTCGACCGCACCGAGATGAACAAGGACAAGACCGGCGTTAAGCTCGAGGGCGTGCTCGCGGTTAACCCCGTGAACGGCAAGGAAATTCCGATTTTCATCTCCGACTATGTTCTGATGAGCTACGGCACGGGCGCGATTATGGCTGTTCCCGCGCACGATACCCGCGACCACGAGTTCGCCGAGAAGTTCAACCTCCCGATTATCGAGGTTGTAAAAGGCGGCGAGGACGTTCAGAAAGAAGCCTTCACCGACTGCGCTACGGGAATTATGGTAAACTCGGGCTTCCTGGACGGGCTTTCCGTTGAGGACGCAAAGGTTAAAATCAAGGAGTGGCTCACCGAAAAAGGTCTTGGTCACGAAAAGGTTAACTACAAGCTCCGCGACTGGGTGTTCTCACGTCAGCGTTACTGGGGCGAACCCATTCCCGTGGTTTACTGCGAGAAGTGCGGCTGGGTTGGACTGCCCGAGAGCGAGCTGCCGCTGAAGCTGCCCGATGTCGAGAGCTATATGCCCACGGATAACGGCGAAAGCCCGCTGTCCACGCTCGAGAGCTTCATCAACACAACTTGCCCGAAGTGCGGAGGCCCCGCAAAGCGCGAAACCGATACAATGCCGCAGTGGGCTGGCTCAAGCTGGTACTTCCTGCGCTACTGCGACCCCACCAACGACAAGGAGCTTGCCTCCAAGGAAGCGCTCAAATACTGGCTGCCGGTTGACTGGTACAACGGCGGTATGGAGCACACCACGCTTCACCTGCTGTACAGCCGTTTCTGGCACAAGTTCCTGTACGACCAGGGCGTTGTTCCCTGCAAGGAACCGTACGCGAAGCGCACCTCCCACGGTATGATTTTGGGCATTGACCCCGAAAATCCCGGAAAATTCTGCAAGATGTCCAAGTCCAAGGGCAACGTAATCAACCCCGACGAGGTTATCGACGAGTACGGCGCGGATACAATGCGTCTTTACGAAATGTTTGTCGGTGATTTCGAGAAGGCTGCGCCGTGGCAGGAAAACGGTATCAAGGGCTGCAAGCGCTTCCTCGAGAGAATTTGGAATATGTCCGAGAACCTCAAGGAGGGCGACGAGTACAGCGACAAGCTCCGCTCGGCAATGCACAAGACCGTCAAGAAGGTTTCCGAGGACATCGAAACGCTGAAGTTCAACACCGCGATTGCCGCGATGATGGCGCTGCTCAACACCGCCGAAGAAGCGGGCGGCTTCAACAGAGCGGAATTCAAGACGCTCCTCATTATCCTCAACCCGTTTGCCCCGCATATCACCGAGGAGCTGTTTGAAACGCTCGGCTTCGGTATCCTCAACGAGCAAAAGTGGGCTGAGTACGACGAGAGCCTTTGCGCAGACTCTACGGTTGAAATCGTCGTTCAGATTAACGGCAAGCTCAAGGGTCGCTTCAACGCTCCCGCGGGCAGCGACAAGGACGCGCTGATTAAGCTCGCGCTCGAACAGGACGACATCAAGCCGCTCGTTGACGGAAAGACGATTGTAAAGCAAATCGCCGTTCCCGACAAGCTGGTTAATATCGTTGTAAAGTAAGATTTAAAGCCGCTTTTGATAGGAAAGTCAAAGGCGGCTTTTCAAATTAAGCGAGGTCTGAATAATGAGTTTCCAAATAGTCAAGATTGACGAGAAAAACAAAACCTGCGGAATTGAGTACAACGGGAAAACTTATTTTGTGAGATACGATTATTATATGGGGCGGTTTTACTGCCGCGATGATGAAGATAACAAATATTTTTTCCCCGACATCGCAGGCGGAATGATTCCTCGCGTACTCAAATACAAAACCTTTTCCGAGCAGGTCAACTCGCGGGAATTTATGCTGGCTTTTACAAACGAGATGGTTCTCGAAAAGCGCTGATTTTCGTGATAATTTAAACAGTCTGCCGAGAAATCGCAGACTGTTTTCAATATACAAAAACCGCTCCCGAAATAACGAGAGCGGTTCTGTTTTGTCTGAATTAGCCGAGAGTTACGACAACCTCATGAACTCCGTCGTTCTGCACGGGGATAACGTTGCCTGCAACTTCCTTGCCGTCAACGGTCATCGACTTGACGCCCTTGCAAACGTGGTTCGGGTTCTTGACGGAAATGTTGTAGGTCGCGCCGCGGAACTGACGGGAAGCCTTCAAGCCGTCCCACTCGTGAGGAATGGACGGGTCAATCTTCAGTCCGTCAAAGTCTGCCGCGATACCGAGAATGTACTGCGAAATCGCAACCATATTCCAAGCTGCCGTACCGGTGAGCCAGCTGTTCTTGCCCTGACCGAAATTGTCGCCGGGCTTTCCGATATCAGAGCCTGCGTCCTTACCGCCAATCATCTGACCGTAAACATAAGGCTCGGTCTTGTGGATATCGGAGGTTTCCTCGGTGAATGCCGGAGCAATCTCGGAGTAGTACTTGAACGCCTGGTCGCCCTCGCCCGCGTATGCGGCAGCGCAGATAATCCAAGCATTGTTATGCGTGAAGATACCTGCGTTCTCCTTGTATCCGCCGGGATAGGTGGAGATTTCACCGTACTGGATATAGTACTTGGTGAATGCGGGATTGTTGAGAACAAGACCATACTTGGTGTTGAGTCTTTCGTCGATAGCTTTGAGAGTCTTCTTGGAAGCTTCCTTGTCGATGTCGGACATAATCGCGAAGCCCTGCGGCTCGATGAAAATCTGACCTTCCTCGCACTCCTTGGAGCCCATCTTCTTGCCCTCTGCGTCATAAGCTCTGATGAACCAGTCGCCGTCCCACGCGGAATCCATCATAGCCTTCTTCATCTTGTCAATCTCAGCCTGTGCCTTTGCAGCCTCATCGGTCTTGCCAAGGTGGTTGAGAATCTGAACGTAGTTCGGACCTGCGTATGTGAAGAGCGCGCCGACAAATACAGACTCGGCAACCTTCGAGTAGCCGCCCTCGTCCTTGAACTTCGGGTTGGTGTAGGTCTGGAAAGACTCGCCGGGAGTATCCGAGAAGCAGGAGAGGTTGATGCAGTCGTTCCAGTCTGCACGCATTGCAAGAGGCAGACCGTGAGGACCGAGGTTGTTTACAATGTGATAGAAGGAAACCTTGAGGTGGTCGAGCATAGGCTGAGCGATGGACATATCGTTGTCATAAGGAACCATCTCGTCAAGAATGCTCCAGTCGCCGGTTTCCTTGATGTAAGCGGAAACGGAGAGAATGAGCCAAAGCGGGTCGTCCGAGAAGTCGCCGCCGATATCCGCGTTGCCCTTCTTGGTGAGGGGCTGATACTGGTGATAGCAGCCGCCGTCCGGGAACTGCGTGGAAGCGATATCGATAATTCTCTCTCTCGCTCTGTCGGGGATTTGGTGAACGAAGCCGAGAACGTCCTGGTTGGAGTCACGGAAGCCCATTCCGCGTCCGATACCGCTCTCGAAGTAAGAAGCGGAGCGCGAGAGGTTGAACGTAACCATGCACTGATACTGATTCCAGATATTAACCATACGGTTAACCTTGTCGTCGGGAGTATCAACGTTGAGAATACCGAGGAGCTTATCCCAGGTTTCTTTCAGCTCGGCAAGTCCCAAAGCAACCTTTTCGGGAGTGTTGTACTTCTCAATCATTGCGTTGGACTTAACCTTGTTGATTGTCTTTCCGTCAGCCTCAAACTTCTCGGCAACGGGCATTTCAACATAACCGAGGATAAATACGAGCGTCTTGCTCTCACCGGGGGCAAGGGTGATTTCCTTGTAGTGAGAAGCGATAGGCGACCAGCCGTCCGCGAAGGAGTTGTTTGCCTTGCCGTCGAGAACAGCCTGCGGATTGTGGAAGCCGTTGTACAAGCCGATGAAGCTGTCGCGGTCGGTGTCGTAGCCGTCGATAGTATCGTTTACGGTGTAGAACGCAAAGTGGTCGCGTCTGTCGCGGTACTCGGTCTTGTGGTAAATTGTCGAGCCGACAACCTCAACACGACCTGTCGAGAAGTTTCTCTGGAAGTTGGTGCAGTCGTCCTGCGCGTCCCAAAGGCACCACTCTGCGAAAGACCACAGCTTGAAGGTCTTGGCTGCGCCGCTCTCGTTGGTGAGAACGAGCTGCTGAACCTCGCCGTCATAGTTCTGCGGAACAAAGAAGGTTGCCTCAGCCTTCAAGCCGTTCTTCTTACCGGTGATGATGGTGTAGCCCATACCGTGACGGCACTCGTAGCTGTCCAACTCGGTCTTAACGGGCGACCAGCCGGGATTCCAGATAGTGTCGCCGTCTTTTATGTAGAAATATCTGCCGCCCATATCAATGGGAACGTTATTATAGCGATAGCGCGTTATTCTGCGCAAACGCGCGTCCTTGTAGAAGCAGTAACCGCCCGCCGTGTTGGAAATCAGCGAGAAAAATCCCTGAGTTCCGAGATAGTTAATCCACGGATAAGGCGTGCGCGGGGAGGTGATGACGTACTCCTTAGCGGCGTCATCAAAATGTCCGAATTTCATTGGTTCATACCGTCCTTCCTTTTTTTGGGAATTGCAAATACAATATCCTTACTCAATTATACTCTATTTCGCCGATAATTACAAGTCCTGTAAACGTTTCACCGGAATTACATTTCAACCAAAATTTTCTCTCATTTTATGTGGATTTTGACGAAAATTTTCTTTTGGGTTGTCCGAACTCATTTATTATGGTATAATAAACAAAGTGCTTTGCGAAAAAATATATTTGCGATAAATAAGGAGAAATTATGTTTGAACTTATAAAAACCGAAAAACTCGCGCGGCGCGGCGTTCTGCACACGGTACACGGCGATATCGAAACACCGTTTTTTATGAACGTGGGAACTGCCGCGGCTATTAAGGGCGCGGTTTCGAGCATTGACCTTCGGGGCATAAAAACCCAAGTCGAGCTTTGCAACACCTATCACCTTCACCTGCGCCCCGGCGAGGACGTTGTGTACAAAATGGGCGGTCTGCAAAAATTTATGAACTGGGACAAGCCTGTTTTGACAGACTCGGGCGGATTTCAGGTATTTTCTCTTGCCAAGCTGCGTAAAATTAAGGAAGAGGGAGTGTATTTCGCTTCGCACATCGACGGCAGACGGCTTTTCATCGGTCCCGAGGAGAGTATGCAAATTCAGTCAAAGCTCGCTTCGACTATCGCGATGGCATTCGATGAGTGCATAGAAAATCCCGCGCCCGTTGACTATGTGAAAAAGTCTGTTGAACGCACAACGCGCTGGCTTGAGCGCTGCAAGGCTGAAATGGCGCGGCTGAATTCGCTTGACGAAACGATTAACAAGAAGCAGCTCCTCTTCGCGATAAATCAGGGCGGCACCTACGACGATATCCGCATCGAGCACATGAAAACAATCGCCGAGATGGATTTGGACGGTTACGCGGTCGGCGGGCTTGCGGTCGGAGAACCCGCCGAGGTTATGTACCACATCTTGGACGTGGTGATGCCTTACGCGCCCGTCAACAAGCCGCATTATCTGATGGGCGTCGGAACTCCGTCCAACATTATCGAGGGAGTTCGCCGCGGTATCGATATGTTCGACTGCGTTATGCCGAGCCGAAACGCCCGCCACGCGACGCTTTTCACCTGGAAGGGAATCCTCCACGTCAAAAACGAGGCGTACAAAACCGACTCCCGCCCGATTGACGAGGGCTGCGGCTGTCCCGCGTGCCGAAACCACTCGCGCGCGTATATCCGTCACCTCTTCAAGGCTGACGAGCAGCTCGGCGGCAGACTTTGCGTTCTCCACAACCTTTATTTCTATAACGAGCTTATGGAGAAAATCCGCGAGGCTCTCGACAACGGCTGTTTCGAGGAATTTGCGAACAAGTACACAAAGCTTCTCGCGCAGCCGGCTGATGAATGATTTCTCGTGACAAACCGCAGTTTGCGCGCTCTTTTCAGATACCTCACGGCAATGCTGCCGCAGCAAATCGCCCGATAGCCGAACCCGAATTTCGTATACACAAAAATTTATGACGTAAAAACCAAGCCGTGCTCTCACAAAGGAGCAGCCGTAAATTGTGCGGTATTGCCAAAAAGGTGGTTTTATGTCGATTATCGAACTTTTCCTTGTCGCCGCGGGACTTTCCGCAGACGCTTTTGCCGTTGCGCTCGCCGACGGCTTCAGCCTGAAACGCCGCAGAAAAGGCGCGCTTATCGCGTTTATGTTCGGGCTTTTTCAGGCGCTGATGCCGATTGCGGGGTACTTTCTCGGAAACGGCTTCGCGGGGCTGATTTCAGCGTTCGACCACTACATAGCGCTGACGGTGCTCGGGTTTATCGGCGGGAAAATGATAATCGAGAGCGTCCGTGAGCTTCGTGAACACGACTGCGAATGCGAAGTAAAAAGCCTGTCTTTCCCGACAATCCTTCTGCAAGCCGCCGCAACAAGTATTGACGCGCTGATGGTTGGGGTATCGTTCGCGGCAATCGGCGTAAAAATCGTTCCCGCCGCAGCTTTTATCGGCGCGGTAACCTTTGCGATTTCACTCGCGGGCATTCTCGGCGGGCGAAAATTCGGGCTGCTGCTCGGAGCAAAGGCGGAGCTTTTCGGGGGAATTGTGCTCGTGATAATCGGCGTGAAAACGTTTTTGGAACACATTTTGTGAGGAGATTTCTATGATTAATGCCGCGATTTTCGACCTTGACGGAACGCTGCTTGACAGCACGGATATGTGGGAAAATCTGGGAGAACGCTTTCTTCAATCACTGGATATTGTGCCCGAGAAGAATTTGCGGGACAACATTTGGGATTTATCGCTGCCCGAGAGCGCCGCGTTTTTCAAGCGGGAATATGCGCTTTCGTTGTCCGAGGAGGAAATTATAGCAAGGCTGAACGAGCTGTCCGAGAGCGTTTATACAAAGGACGCTCCGCTCAAAAGCGGTGTGAAACGGCTGCTCGGCTCGCTTCAAATGCTGGATATAAAATGCGCGCTTGCAACAGCAGCCGACAAAAATCTCGCCGAAGCCGCCCTCGCGAGGACGGGCATTTCCGAGTATTTTTCGGGTATTTTTTCCTGCTCCGATTACGGCGCGAAAACCGCTCCCGATATCTTTCTGAAAGCCGCGGAATTGCTCGGAGCAAATCCCCGCGAAACCGTTGTTTTTGAGGACTCGCTCACGGCTGTTCAAACGGCGAAAAACGCGGGGTTTATCACGGCGGCGGTTCGCGACGGCAGCGAGAAAAATCCCGATTTGCTGCGTGAAACAGCCGATTTTTACGGTGAATATCTCGATGAATTACGCAAAAAGATTTTTCTGAAATAAAAAAATCCCGAAAGGCTCTTGCTTTTCGGGAATTTTTGATATACAGAATTGACGATAATTCAAAACAAAAAGCCGCTTCCAATACGAAAACGGCTTTTCTTTTCGGTAAAATCGGAAATTATTCCTCGGTTGATTCTTCAGCAGGCTCAGCGTCCTCGGAAAGCGCTCTGATGGAGAGGCTTACTCTCTCGCGCTCCTCGTCGATTTCGATAATCTTAACGTCAACCTCCTGTCCAACGGTGAGTACAGACGCGATGTTTGCAACTCTCTCGGTGGAAATCTGGCTGATGTGGATAAGACCGTCAACGCCGGGGATAATCTGCGCAAACGCACCAAATTCGGTAATCGAAACGATTGTCGCCTTGATAACGTCGCCCTTCTGGTACTCAGAAACAAACTTTGTCCAAGGATTGTCCTCGGGGTCCTTCGCGGAAAGCGAAACGCGCTTCTTCTCGGGGTCAAACGACTTTACGATAACGTTAATCTTGTCGCCAACCTTAACGATATCCTTCGGATGACCAACGCGGTTCCAAGTCAAATCAGCGGTGTGAACAAGACCGTCAACTGCGCCGATGTCAACGAACACGCCGTAGTTCTCGATGGAGCGAACCTCGCCCTCGAACTTCTGACCAACCTCGATGGTTTCCCAGAACTTAGCCTTTGCTGCGTCGCGAACTTCCTTGTTTGCCTGACGGATAGAGCCGACAACTCTGCCGCCGCGCTCGTTGCTGACCTCGATAATCTTGAACTTAACGGGCTTGCCAACGAGGTCCTCGAGCTTGCCGCCGCGCGGAATACCGGTGTGCGAGCCGGGAATGAACACTCTCGTGTTCTCGTAAATTACGATTACGCCGCCCTTTACAACCTGCGCAACCTTGCCCTCGATTGTTTCGTTTGCGTCCTTGACAGCCTGCAGCTTCTCAAGACCGAGTGCCGCGTCAACACGCTTCTTGGAAAGAGCAACAGTACCAACGTTGTCGTCAACCTTGATTACAACAGCGTCGATAACATCGCCGGGCTTTACAATGTCCTCAACCTCAGCGTTGGGGTCGTTTGTAAGCTCCTCGCGGACTATGTAGCCTGTCTGCTTTGCGCCAACCTCGACTACCGCTTCCTTCTTTGAAACGCTTACGATTGTAGCCTTAACTCTTTTGCCGGTATATAATCTCGTAAAAGACTGGTCCTGCTCGAGCAGCGAAGCAAAGTCCTCCTCATTTTCATTTGTGGTTTTAATCTCTTCGTTCATTATCTGATGAACCTCCTTAATGATATAGCCGGGTGTAGAAGCTCCGGCTGTTATACCGATTACGCAATCGGCAGGCAGATTTTTTGCAATCTGCTCGGGCATCTGCGCGGCGTTTGACACGAACACGGTTTTTGTGTATTCGCGGCAAATTTCCGCAAGACGCTTGGTGTTTGAGCTGCTTTTGCCTCCGACGACAACCATCAAAGCCGCTCTCTTAGCAAGCTCCCGCGTGCTTTCCTGACGCTGTGCGGTAGCGTTGCAAATTGTGCTGTATATTTGAACGCGAGGGTGTTTTTCCCTAATCCTTTGGGAAATATCCAAAAATCTCTCGCGGTCGAAGGTGGTCTGAACGACAAGCGAAACTTCATCATTTTCGCCTATCGCGCCGCTGTTAAACAATTCATCAACTTCCTCAAAGCTTTTCGCGGCGAATGCCTTTGGGGAAGAGTTGCCCATAATCCCGACAACCTCGGGGTGATTTTCATCGCCCAATACGATAACCGAGCCGTTTTCCGAAAGCCCGCTCACGATGCCGTGAATTTTCGCGACATACGGGCAGGTTGCGTCAAGAACCGCTTTGCAGAGCCTGTCTGCCTTTTCCTTTTCGGATTTCGGAACGCCGTGGGAGCGAATTATCAGCACCTCTCCCGCCGCCTCGTCAACCGAATTTACTGCGCAAACGCCCTTTTTGTGCAGTTCCTCGACAGCCGCCTCGTTATGTATAAGCTCTCCGAGCGTGTAGACTTTTCCGTGTTTTTCGGCAGCTTTTTCGGCAATTTCAACCGCGCGCCGAACTCCGAAGCAAAAGCCCGCGTTCTCGGCAATCTCTATCTTAATCATCTTGAACTAATCGATTTCGGGAGCGTTTTCCTTGAGTTTAATAATCTCTCCCATAATCATCTTGCTTATTCTATGGATTTCGTGTCTGTCCTCAATGTTGATGGCGAAATTCTCCGCGGGGAGCAGCTCGCCGACCGACACGAGAACCTTTCTGCGAAGCGCCCTTTTCTTCCCGTACCTTATAAATACGGGGGCAACGGGAACTCCCGCCTGCGCCGCAACCATCGAAACACCGCTTTTCGGCTTTCCGAGCTCACCCGTTTTGGAACGCGTTCCCTCGGGGAAAATCACGAAATTCCAGCCTTTTTTCAGCCCCTCGAGCGCCTTGTCGATGCCCGAAGAATCCCTCGCGCCGCGCTTTATCGGGTAAGCGTGCAGGTGGCGCAAAACCCACGAGAACAGCTTGTTCTTTTGGAACAGCTCTTCCTTCGCCATAAAGGTGCAGACGCCCTTGAAGACGATTCCGACCATCGGCGGGTCGAAGTTTGAAACGTGGTTTGAGGCGATGATGATGCCGCCTTTCGGGGGAATGTTTTCCTTGCCGATAACCTTTATCTTAAATTTAATGTGGTAAACCAGCCACAAAACCGCGCGACCAATTTGGTAAAACATATCACAAACGCTCCTTAACCGCTTTGCAGACGAACTCCACGCTTTCCTCAAAGCTCATGCCCGTGGTATCGGCGAGAATTGCGTCGTCCGCTTGTTTCAAGGGCGCGTTTGCCCTGTGGGAGTCGTTGTAATCGCGCTTGTTCAGGTCCGAGAGAACCTCCTCAAACGTCGTCGTGCTGCCCCTTTTCAAAAGCTCGTCATAACGCCGCCGCGCGCGTTCCTCGGGTGACGCGGTGAGGAAAATCTTCACATCGGCGTTCGGCAGAACCACCGTTCCGATGTCGCGTCCGTCCATTATCACGTCGTTGTTCGCGGCAATTTCGCGCTGAAGCCCGAGCAGCGCCGCTCTCACCTCGGCGACCGCAGAAACCGCACTTGCCGCCATCGATATCTCGGGAAGCCGGATTTTCTCGGAAACGTCGCGCCCGTTCAGATAAACGTGCTGCGTGCCGTCAACCAGGCGAATTTCCGCCTTAATCCCGCCGAGCGCGCCGGCGATTTCGCGGGGATTGTCCAAATCCGCGCCGTTCTCGACGCAGTAAAGTCCGACCGCCCTGTAAAGCGCGCCGGTATCGCAGTAAATGAACCCGAGCCGCCTCGCGCACTCGCGCGCAACCGTGCTTTTTCCCGCACCGACAGGCCCGTCAATTGCGACAGAAATATGCTTCAACTTAATTTTCACTCCGAACCGGAAATTTTAAAGGATAATATTTTGACGAAATGTCACAAAATGTTGAATAAACCGAGTCTATAATCCTTTGTAATCACTTTATTATAACACGTTTTTCAGAAAAATGCAAGGGCTTTTTAAAGCGATTTTTCACGAATTTTGTATCCAAGCATAATTTTTCGCAAATTTTGTAGACACGCACAATTTTGCCACTGCTTTTTCGTATATTTTGACGGCAAATTACACGCTTTCTCCGGCAATTTTCGCCGTTGCGAAGGCAATTTGAAGGTTAAAACCGCCCGTGTAACCGTCCGCGTCGATGATTTCGCCCGCGAAAAACAGTCCTTTTGCGGCGCGGCTTTCCATCGTTTTCGGGGAAATTTCGCTTGTTTTCACGCCGCCGCGCGTGATTATCGCCTCGTCAATCGGTCGGAAACCGCTTATATGAAGTCGCAGATTTTTCAGCAGATTTAACAAAGTTTTTCGTTCAACTTTGGTGATTTCATCGATTTTCTTCTCGGGTGAAATTCCCGCCAAATCCGCGAAAATTTCAACCAACTCCGCCGGCAAAAGCTTCCGCAAAACCTCACGAAACGGCTTTCCGCGATTCTCGGAGAACTCCCGCAGCAGCCGCGCGTCCAGCTTTTGCTCCGAGAGCGCGGGCTTTAAATCCAGCACCACGGAATAGCGGTTTTTCTGCATTTCGGGAATGTGCGCGGATGCGCTCAAAATCGTTGCGCCGCCCAGTCCGTCCGCGGTGAACGTAGCCTCGCCGAAGTCCTCGTAGATTGCTTTTTCGCCGTCAAAGAGCTTCACGGCGGTGTTTTTCAAGGTCAGCCCGCACGCGCCCCTCACCCACTTTTCCTCGGTCACCAGCGGAACAAGCGACGGCGTAGGCTCGATAATCGTGTGCCCCGCCTGCCTCGCCAAAGCGTATCCCGAGCCGTCCGAGCCGGTTTTCGGGTAGGATTTCCCGCCCGTTGCCAAAATGACGGAATTTGCCGAAAACTCGCCGCCCGCCGTCCTCACGCCTTTGCAGACGCCGTTCTCCAAAATCAGCGAGCGCGCGTTTTCCCGAAGGATTTTCACGCCGAGCCGCCGCAGCTCCTTTTCCAGCGCCGCGACAATATCTCCCGCCTTGTCCGAAACGGGAAAAACACGTTTTCCGCGCTCCGTTTTCAGCGGCACGCCGAGGCTCTCGAAAAACGCGATGGTTTCGCTCGGCGGGAATTTCGTCATCGCACCGTACAAAAATTTCGCGTTTCGCGGGATATTGCTCATCAGCTCGTCGATTTCGCAGTTGTTCGTGACGTTGCAGCGCCCTTTGCCCGTTATCGCGAGCTTTCGCCCGAGGCGGTCGTTTTTTTCCAGCAGCACCACGCTTTTCCCGCGCCGCGCCGCCGTTATCGCCGCCATCATTCCCGCAGCGCCGCCGCCTATTACGATAACGTCAGACATCTTTCTTGTACACGCCGTTGCTGTCCCAAAGCTGCTCGAGCTTGCAGAACGTGTTCTCCACGCGGCAGCGGTTGCCGCTCGAAACTGCCGCGATAATCGCGTTAATCAGGCTCATTGGCGCAACCAAGCTGTCCACAAACGAAACCATATCCGAATAAGCGTAAAGCTTTGTGTGCGCGTACTGGACAAGCGGCGAGCTTTCGCTGTCGGTTATCGCGATAATCTGCGCGCCCTCCTCGCGGGCGAAACGGCACGCTTCAATCGTGCTCTTCGCGTAGCGCGGGAAGCTCATCGCAATCAGCAAATCGCCCTCTCCGATGTGTATCATCTGCTGATACAATTCGGTTGTGCCGACGCTTCCGACGAGGGTTACGTTGTCAAAAATAAAACGCAGATAGTAATTCATAAAGTTCGCCAGAATGCCCGAGGACATCGCACCCTGAATGTAAATTCGCTTCGCGCTGTTGATGACGTCAACCGCGTTCTCAAAGCTCTGCATATCGATATTTTCAAGAGTGTGGCGGATTTTTTCAATATCTTGATTCAGCACGCCCGCAACGGGATTTTCATCGCCGATTCGGTTGCGGGTGACGTCCATACGCTGAACAGCGGTGAGGCGATTTTTAATGTGGTTTTGCAGGGAACGCTGGAGCTGAGGATAACCCTCAAATCCTAGCTCAATCGCAAATCTCACCACCGTGGATTCGCTTACGCCAACCGTTCTTCCGAGCTTCAGCGCCGTCATATACGCAGCTTTTTCGTAGTGCTCCAAAATAAAGTTTGCAATCAGCTTTTGACTTTTTGAGAATTTCGGGATAAGTTCTTCGATTTTTTTGAGCAAATCATCGTTCATAAAAATGAGCCTCCGTTCCTATTGTTCTTAAATTTTGCGCAAATTCCCGCGCCGATTTATCGATATCTCTCTTATTTATAATACTACTTTTTCAGAGTTTTTGCAAGTGCTTTTTTGAAAACTTTCAAAAAAGTGTGCAGTTTTTTGCAGTTTTAGGTGTGGTATTATCAAGTCAGCGGGAAAGGACAAGCAAAATTCCCGCAAAATCAAGAAAAGGAGGAATAGAATTTGAGCTTGAAAAGTTTGCTCTTCGGCAGACAAAAGCTCTCGGACAGCTCGGCGCTTTCGCTGTTCTACACAACGGAGCTCGCCAAGTGGAACGACATCTACCGCGGCGGCGGGGACTGGCGCTACGTCCGCAAGGGCGGAATGAACGGCGGTATGCGAAAGCTGGCGTCGCTCGGCGCGGCAAAGGCGGTTTGCGCGGAGCTTTCGCGGCTCTGCTTCACCGAGGGCACCGAAATCACCTGCCCCGATAAGGAAACCGAGGATTACCTCAAAAAGGTCTTCTCCGACAACAGCTTTCCCGAGAGATTTTCGGATTTTCTCGAAAAAATGTTCGCGCTCGGCGGCGGAGTAATCAAGGTCTACTGGGACAACGGCGTTAAACTCGATTTCGTTTCCGCAGACGCTTTCGTTCCCACGCAATGGGACAGCAGAAGTATTTCGGGCGGCGCGTTCGGTTCAACGGTTTCGCGAAACGGCAAGAACTACATTCTCGCCGAAACTCAGGAAATCACCCCGCAGGGCTTGCTCACGCAAAACAAACTCTTCCGCGAGAACGGCGGCGAGGCTGCGCTTTCCGAGTGCTTCCCCGAGATGACCGAGAAGAGCCTTATCGAAGGGCTTGCGAAGCCGCTTTTCGTCTACTTCCGCGCGGGCTCGGGCATTCTCGGGCAGTGCGCGCCGCTCGGCTCATCGGTTTTCGCGGGCGCTGAGGACACGCTGAAGTCAATCGACACCGTTTTCGACTCGCTTTCAAGGGAGTTTATCCTTGGTAAAAAGCGCATAATCGTGCCGTCCTACGCGGTTCGCGGCGAGTACGACGAGAACGGCGAGCTGAAGCGCTACTTTGACGTGAACGACGAGGTTTTCGAGGCGCTTTCGGCGTCGGATACCGATGAACTCAAAATCTCCGACAACACCGCCGAGCTTCGCGTTCAGGAGCACATCGACGCGCTCGGGGAGCTGCTCGATCTGCTTTGTATGCAGACGGGACTTTCGGAGGGCGCGCTGTCCTACAAGAACGGCACAATCCGCACGGCAACCGAGGTTGTTTCGCGAAACAGCCGAACCTACCGCACCACGAGCTTCTACCGCAAGCTGATTGCGAAAAATCTCGAGCGCGTTGCGGCAAACATCTGCGCGCTCGCGAAAATGTCCGGCGAGCTTTCCGAGGGGGCTTCGGAGAACGTGCAAATCCGCTTTGCGGACGGCGTTTGCGAGGACGAGGGAACTCGCGCCGAGCGTGCCGCTTCGCTTTACCAAAGCGGTCTGATTTCAAGAAGCCGCGCGCTTTCCGAGATTTACGGAATTTCACTTGACGCGGCTCGGGCAATGGAAATGGAGGACTTTAATGGAAACGGAAAATCTTGAACAGGAGGCTTTGGAGAACGCTCCCGAGGTCACCGAAATTGACGAGCAGCAGCTCTTGCTCTCGGAAAAGGAAACCGAGATAGACGCGCTCAAAAAGGAGCTTGACGAAAGCTCCAAGCGCCTGCTCAACATCAGCCTTACTCTTTCCGAGGCGGAAACAAAGCTCGCGCTGCTTTTGGCGGGCGCTGCCAAGGAAAAGCTCGCCGAGGCGGTTTCGCTTACATCAATGCTCTGCAAATCGGGTAAAACTCCCGACGAAGCGGCGGCTGAAATTATCGCGGCTTATCCGCATTTGAAGGCGGTTCAGCGGGAAATTCCGCAGTTCTCGGCAGGAAGCTCGGGAACAAACGACGGTTTCTCCGCTGTTCGCAGAATTTTCTCGGCAAAGTAAGCCGAGGGGCGGGACGGTGGGTTTTTACCGCCGAAGCGGTGCAAGCCGAAAGGGTTACTTGGGTTAAACGCACGGCAGCTTCGGCGAAACGGTCGGATTTCGGCGTTGGCAGGACAAAATCCGCGTGAGCTTGAAAGAGGTTATCTTTATAAAAAATACTGCACGACAGATTTTGTCCGAACGTCTTAATTTACAAAACAACATTTTTTTGAAAGGAAGTTTTTATTATGGCAAACACAATCGAATACGCAAAGGTTTTTCAGGCGGAGCTTGACAAGCAGATTTGCGAAGGCTCTACATCGGGCTGGATGGAGGACAACGCCGCGAGAGTTATCTACAACGGCGGCAGCGAAATCAAGATGCCCAAAATGTCGCTCAAGGGACTTGCAAAGTACGACCGCGACGACGGCTATGTGAGCGGCGCAATCACCTATTCCTACGAAACTATGACCATGAGCCAGGACAGAGGCAGACGTTTCCGTATCGACGCGCTTGACGTTGACGAAAGCGGTTTTGCGCTTGCGGCGGCAAATGTCGCGGCTGAATTCCAGCGCACCGAGGTTATCCCCGAAATCGACGCTTATCGTTACTCCAAGCTCGCCGAGGCGGCTTCTTTGACCAAGACCTACGCTCCCGCAAAGAGCTCCGTTTTGTCCACTCTCATCGCTCAGATAAGCGAGGTTCGCGAGGCTGTCGGCGGTGACGGAGAGCTTGTCGTAACAATGGCGCGCTCCGTTTACGATATGCTGATGCTCTCGAGCGAGGTTACTCACTCCATCGACGCGGGCACTTTCACTCAGGGCAATCTTGACCTCAACGTCAAGACAATCTGCGGCGCGGCGATTATCCCCGTTCCCTCTTCCAGAATGAAGTCCGCTTACACCTTCAGCGATACCGACGGCTTTACTCCCGCCGAGGACGCGGTTCAGATTAACTGGATTATCTGCCCGAAGGACGCGCCCGTTGCCGTTTCAAAGACCGACAACATCAAAATCATCACTCCCGAACAGAACCAGTTCGCGGACGCATGGGATATCGACTACCGCAAGTATCACGACCTCTTTATCCCCGACAGCAAGAAATCCGCAATTGCAGTCTGCAAGGCGAGCTAATCCGATTTAAACTGCGGCGGGCGGCGCAACGCTGTCCGCCGTTTTTGATTAAACGAAAGGAGTTTTTATGATAATTACCGCAAACGAATACAAGGAAATGGGCTTTGACGCAACAGACGACGCGCTGCTTGAAAAGTGCATAAAGCGCGCGGAATTTGTCCTGAACGGGATAAGCGGCGGCAGAGCGGCGACAATCGCTCTCGGTTCGACACCCGCCGCCGATTACGTCAAGCAGGCTGCGGCTTTTCAGACCTACGCGATTTACCGCGAGGAAACCGCGCTTCTCGCCGAGTCAAGCGAGTCGAGCGAGCAAAGCGGCTCTTCAACCAAAACAGACGAGCGCGTGACAATCGGCGATTTCACCTACTCCACCGGCACATCTTCAAGCAGCTCCTCGGGAAGTGTTTCCAAAAGCTCATCGGAGCTTGGTATCGAGCCGCTTGGCATCAACCAAACCGTTGCAAAGCTGCTGCGTGCGGCGGGCTGCTTTTACGGAGCAGCGGAGGTGAAGGAATGAACGTAAAGCCTATTCCGAACAGCCTTCTCGGCGATGAATTTTACCTTTATGTTCCCACGGAAAGCGGCTGGAGCAGACAGCTTATCCAAAACGTCCGCGTTGAACGGACAAGCGCCGTAAGCTCCCCGACAGCCGCGAACACCCGCGATGTTTCCGAGATTACAATCTGGTACGACTGCCAGAATTCTTATCCGACGGTAGATTTTGCCGCAGGAACAAGAGCTAAATATCACGGGGAAATTTTCGAGATAACCGAGGTGAAATTCTACCGCGCCGAGGAGCTTCATCACTGTAAAATAAAAGCCGTTAAAATCGGCGGAGAATATACGGAGGCGAATTTATGATGTCATACGAAAACAACAAGAACACTTCGCAGAACACAAGCGTAAAAAGCGAGGACGAGGGCTACAAAATCGCAAAGCTCATCAGACAGGGAAACCGTGAGCTTGAACGACAGCTCAACATCAAAAATACAGGAAACACGCTCGGAGGTAATGTATGACGATAACTATAAACGAAACCGCGTTCGACAGCGTAACCGAGCTGAACGTGCGGCGCGAAACCCGCCGAACCGATATCCGCTACAACACGCAGGGCGATATGCTCATCGACCTCGTGAACCGAAAATATGTTCTCGAGGCAACCTTCGGGCTGCTGTCCGAGAGCGAGATGAAAACGCTCCGCGAGCTTTGCGCAGAGGTTTTCGTATCGGTTACTTTCCCGTCGCCCGAGGGCACGGTAACAGCGGATTTCCATATCCCCGAAGAACCCGCGCCCATTGTCACGGAAACAAACGGTGTAAGAACCTACGGCGGGGTTAAGCTGAAATTTTTGCAGAAATGAGGTGACGCGCATGGTTAATGTATCGGACAATTTCAAAAACCTTGCAAAGCAGCCCGGACGAAACGTTTACTGCAAGATAATCGCAGGAAACCTGACGTTTCTGGACGACAAAATCCTTGAATTTGACTTTGACGACGTGACGCACCCCGACTGGGTGACCATCGGAACCGTTTGTGCAAACCGTTTTGCCTTTTCGGTGAAATACGAGGAGGAAATCGAGGTGAACACGCAGGTCAAGCCGTACATCAGCTTCGATGGCGAGGAATGGTGTCCGCTCGGAGTATTTTTCGTTTCGAGAAGATATATCCGCGGAAACTACGCGTCGATAATCTGCTACGACAAGATGTACTCGCTTGACGTGGATTACGCAAGCTCTCTGAGTACTCCCACAACAACCTCCGAGCTGCTTCGCGAAATCTGCTCAAATCACGGGATTGTCTGCCGGGATTACGGCGGCAGCTACGAGGTCAAAAAAATCCCGACCGACTGCACGGTGCGCGATATGATAGGCTACATTGCCGCGATGAACAACGGCTGCGCGAAATTCGACCGAAACGGCGAGCTTGTTTTCATAATCTATCACTCGGTTGAAGCGTTTATTCTTTATGACGAGAACTGTATGGATTTGAGCAGAAACCTGTCAAGCTCGATTATACGGCGCATTTCGGTCAACACGGGAAGTGAAATTCTCGAAAGCGGCGATGGCAGCGAGCTCAGCTCGATTGAACTGTACAATCCGCTTATGACGCAGGAGCGTCTGAACGCAATCTGCACGGAAATGCAGCTTCTCAAGTTTTACGGCGCTGAAATTGAAATGCAGGGAATGCCGTTTCTTGAAGCGGGAGAACACATTTATCTTTTTGAAAAAAGAGTGGGAATGTTCGCTATTGTTGTGAGCGAAATCGAATACCATTACGACGGCGCGCTCACCGCAAAGCTCTACTCGCGCAACCGAAACTACTCCGACCCCACGGTTCACCGAAACGATCTTGAAGCCGCTCTTGAAGAGCTTCGGATAAGTCTTGGGAACGTCTACAAAAAGCAGATAAACGAATCAGCGCTCTCGCTTTCAACCACCGAAACAACCGTCGCCGAGTTCGAGTTTGAAACAAAAAAGGAGAACGTTTTCGCGCAGGTTGATATGAATTTCACCGTTGACGGAGGCGGCTCAAACACGCTTCTCGCAACGGTTTACGTCAACGGTGAAAAGGCGCGCGAGAGCATTCACACGGTAAACGGAAGCTCGCGGGAGCTGATACATTTCTACTATCTCGCGGAAAATCTTCCGAAGGGAAACAACACCATCACAGTCACGCTTAAAACAGCAAGCGGACAGATGACAATTCAAAGCGGACAGCTTATCGCAACGCTGGTTGCTAAGGGATTGGCGGGAGGGACGCAGAGTGTTCGCGACAGGCAGACGGTTTTTGAAAAAATCCCGACGCTCACGATGAAATTCGGCGGATTTACATTTCTTGAATTAAACGAAAATGTGCAGACAGAACAGGAGGAATAAAATGCACGGAAAAGCAACATTAATTCTAACGGACAAGGACACGGGGCGTGTTGTGGAGCAGATTGAGGAGCATAATATGGTGACGAACGCGCTGAACAGCATTTTCGCGCTGCCGCAGATAAGCGCTTTTTACTCGTCAAGCAGAAAAGTTTTCAACGGCTATCTGCCGATGTACAGCAATATTCTCAAAGGCTTGGTGCTGTTTGATGAAACGATACCCGAAAACGCGAACGATTATATGCTCGGCGGAAAATATTCCGTTTTCAACCAAAGCTACCCTGTC
>SFLN01000067.1 GCA_004554555.1 [Eubacterium] saphenum
GTGGCTGCCGTGGCGAGATAACATTGATATGTCGCTTCCGCTGATTCGTTATTTTAAAGGTGGCGAGCTGCAATATACGGTTCGCCTGTCCGATATACATACCAAAGAAAAGCTGTTGGGAAACGGCTGGGCGCAGGAAGGAATGCGCTGGTACAGCGACTTTAATTATAATGGTAAAACCAATTTTGCGATTCGTTATGTGGACGATTCTGCTGATGAGCGGATAAATGAATATTACATCGACCGATACGCCGGAAAAGTCACCTGCGATAGCCCCCGCAGAAACAACCCGATTATCGTTATTTTCATAATTGCCGGAGTAGTTTTGACTGTGGTAAATGTTGTGTTTATCTGTCTGCACAGAAGAAAACGGCGTTTTTTCGATGATCGGAAATAGTTTTCCCGCGCTTTCAAAAAAATAACCCGCGCAGTTCCACACCGCGCGGGATTTTTATTGAATTTTTCAGCCGTTGTGCTTTCCAGCCATAACCAGACCTTTCTCCGCGTCCATTGTGACCGCGATGCCGCTTTTCAGCACCGCCGCAGCGTTTGCCGCGCCCACGATAACGGGGATATCGAGCGTCATTCCGACAATCGCCGCGTGGCTGTCCGCGCCGCCCTCCTCGGTGATGATACCCGCGGCCGTTTTCAGCAGCGACAAAACATTGTTCGAGGTCTTCGGCATAACGAGAATTTGCCCCGCCGAGAAGCGCTCGACTGCTTCCTCATCGGTTGCGGCAACGCAGACGGTTGCGGTTGTCGAGCCTTTGTTTACGCCGGTTCCCGATACCAGAACATCGCCGACAATGTGGACCTTCATCAGATTTGTTGTGCCCGAAACTCCAAGCGGCACGCCCGCCGTGATTACCGCAAGGTCGCCGTTTTTCAGCAGATTTGCTTCGACAGCCTTTTCAACGGCGAGGTGAATGAGGTCGTCGGTGTTCGTGGTCATTTCCTCGCACATCAGCGGGATAACTCCCCAAGAAAGCGCCATCTGACGACAGATAACCTCGCTTGTCGTGCAGGAAATTATCGGGCACTCGGGACGGTAGCGCGAAATCATACGCGCGGTTGTACCGGATTTGGTTACGGTGACAATCGCTGCCGCCCCCAAGTCCATCGCTGCCGAAACGGTAGCGTGAGAAATTGCCGCAGAAACGTTTGTACCGTCGTGGGCCTCTTGTTTATGGAAACGCTTCTTGTAATCGATAGCCTTCTCGGTTGTCTCGGCAATCAGCGCCATTGTTTTGACCGCCTCAACAGGGTGCTCGCCCGCAGCGGTTTCACCCGAGAGCATAATCGCGCTTGTGCCGTCGTAAATCGCGTTTGCAACGTCCGTTGTTTCCGCACGGGTGGGGCGCGGGTTGTGAATCATACTTTCGAGCATTTGGGTTGCCGTGATGACCTGCTTGCTCGCGCTGAAGCCTTTCTTAATCAGCATTTTCTGAAGCTGCGGGATTTCCTCAAACGGAATTTCTACGCCCATATCGCCGCGCGCAACCATTATTCCGTCGGAAACGCGGAGGATTTCGTCGATATTTTTCACGCCCTCTTCGTTTTCGATTTTAGCGATAATGCGGATATCGGGGCGGTTTTCCTCGGCGAGAATTTTACGGATTTCAAGGATATCGTCGGCGCAGGTGACAAAGGACGCTGCGATAAAGTCGAAGCTCTCGCGGCAGCCGAAACGGATATCGGATATGTCAACCTCGCTGAGATAAGGCATCGAGAGCTTAACTCCCGGGATATTCACACCCTTGTTGTTGGACAAAACGCCGCCGTTCAGAACGGTGCAGATGATATCGGCGGTGCCGTCGTCGTTGTGCTTGATATCGGCGCAGCGCACGGACACGTTTCCGTCATCGATGAGGATACGCGTGCCGATTTCGATGTCATCGGGGAGATTTTTGTAGGTTATCGCGGCGCGGGTGCTGTCGCCCTCGATATCGGCTGTCGTGAGGACAAATGTCGCGCCTGTCTTGATTTCAACCTTTTGGTTGTCCTTAAACTTTTTCAGCCGCACCTCCGGACCTTTCGTATCAAGCAGCGTGGCAATCGGTTTTCCAAGCTCCTTCGCGAGCCGTACAACGCGGTCGTGGGTGATTTTATGACCTTCCTGCGTTCCGTGCGAGAAATTCTGGCGCGCAACGTTCATTCCGCTCTCCATCAGCTGACGGATCACTTCGTCGTCCTCGGTCGCGGGACCCATTGTGCAGACAATCTTTGTTCTTCTCATAATTTAATCCTTTCATCGGTGATTTATCTTTATACCATATATATTATACCCGTAAATTGAAAGATTTGCAAGTGAAAAAATTTAGAATTTACGAAGAAAAATTACAAAATGTGTTGAAAATATTCTACAAATATGTTATAATGTTTAATGGAAATATGTTGGCAGACTTTGTACAAAATCACGAGAGGAGGGCGTCAATGGACTGCGCCTTATGGCTTAACAGACGGAAAGTTTTTTATGCAAGTGAAATCAGCGATAATCTTGATACGGCTTCTCTGTTGGGATATTTTGCGGCGGGAAGTCTTGTGGAGTGGCTTTATGAACACGGCGGCGAGGAGTATGCGAAAAAGCTGGAAAAGATCTCGCCTGCCGATAAAGATATACGCGAAAAAATCGAGCAGGTTTTCAAGGGAAAGCCTGTCGCTTACAGGACGCTCGGCTCAGAAAGCGCGGCAAAATGCGCTTCGGGGAGCGTCTCGGCAAGCTCTTATAAACCAAGCTCAATGCGCGGCTCGTTTCGCTTGGGCAGCGGCGGCAGCTTCGTTTTAAGCTCGTTTCTGAAGAGCTTTCGGACAGGCTCGGGAAAATCGGGCAGCTTCTACAACTACGTCGGCAGCTTTTACCTCGGCTCGTTCCTTTTCGGGAGCGGTTTCCACGAGTGGGAGTGGGAGTGGGAATGGGAGTGGGAGAAATTCTTCGGCTCGTTCTTCAAAACCAGCTTCCGTTTTGGCTCGGGACTTTCGGCAAGGCTTGCTTTCCTGAGGAGCTTCGGCTCGTTTAATTTCGGTTCATTCAGCTTTGGTTCATATAGATTTGGCTCGTTCAACTTCGGTTCGTTCAGAGGAAACGGCTCGTTCGGTGTTGAAAATCTTCCCGAGCTGCCGCCGTTTTTGCAAAATCTTGACGAATACGACAGAATTATGCTGCTGAGCCTTTACGGGTGCCCGTTAAATCAGTTTGGCTACGGGATTCACAATATTTGATTTGGTGAGGTAATTTATGAAATTAAAGACAATCAGAATTGCGATTATCGTTTTGGCTTTATTGGTCGGCGGCACAATTTTTCTTGTGACGAGTATTAAACAGAAAGCCGAGTACAACGCGCCGCGCGTCCGCCTTGAAACAGTAACCGCGGACGAGCTTCACGAGGGAATGTTTGTCGAGGGCGAAATCTACGAACTTTGGAGTGAGTTTGCATACACCGAGGAGTCAAAGTCAACTCTTGGTGTAGAGCATGATAAAAAGACAACCGACCGCTATTTTGCGCTGCCGATGGAATACTCTTTTTATACGGACACGGACGCGCCGATGTTTATAGCGGTCTGCACGAGAGATTCGAGCGAAATCTCGAAGATGAGAACAATGGCAAAAGAGGCGGATAATTACTACAAAAACGACATTGAGCTTAAAACCACAATTCATTTTGTCGGCAAGGTTCAGCCTCTCAAAGGTGAATATCTCGACTTTTTCAAGGAGTACATAGCTTGGGATTTAGGCATTAGCGAGGCTGAGGCGGCGCAGTATTACAAGCCCTACGTCATCAGAAGCTGGAAAGAGGACACCTCCACTCCGGGAATTGTAATCGGCGCGGTTATGACGGCGCTTGGGCTTGCCGGCGCGGTGATTTTTGTCGTGCAAATTATTAAAGCAAGGCGCGGATATTGATGGACGCTTTTCACATTTCTTCCTTTGCACCCGCGAAAACAAAGGGCAAAACCGAGGTTAAAGCCGAGGATTTCGACCTGTACTGCACCGTGCTTTCGGCACTCGCTTGGAGAAAATTTAACGGGAAAATCACGATGTGCTGCGACAGCGTTTTTGCGGATTATTACAAAAAAATCGGCTTTCTGCCGCTCTGGGACGAGGTTTTGGTGAACGTTGCCGACGACCTCGAGGGGATAAATCCCGCGATGTTCTGGGCAGGTGGGAAGTTGCTTGCGCTACGGGAGATGAACGCGCCGTGCGTGATGATTGACACGGATTTTATCGTGTGGAGAACGCTCTCCTTCGGCAACGAGATTATCGCCGCGCACCGCGAGGAAATCTCCGATGATATCTACCCGCCGCTCGACTTTTTTGCGGTGAAGAACCACGTTATTCCCGATTTCAGCGAAACGGTTCTGCCGCTTAACACTGCGTTTCTTTACGTTCCCGACAACGATTTCAAGAACTTTTACACCTCGCAGGCGATTGCTTTTATGAAATCTGCGGTTGACTGCGACGACTATCTGAAATATATGGTTTTTGCCGAGCAGAGAATGCTGGCGATGTGCGCGGATTTTACGGGAACGCCCGTGAAAACGCTCCTCGACAAGGACAGCCTGCACTTCCCGCAGAGCGATTTCACGCACCTTTGGGGTGCAAAACAGGCGATGCGCGACAATCCCGAGCTGCGCGAGGATTTCATCGAAAAGTGCAAAGCAAGGATAAACCGCGACTTTTCCGAATATTCTTATATTATCGGGAATATCGAGGCTGCCTGCGCCGAATAAAAAGGAAAAATTTTCTCAAAATAAGACGGAAAATCTTGTTTTGGGGGAATTTTTATGGCAATTAAAGCGGTTGATTTGCGGAAAATCTACAAGGTCGGCGGGGTTGAGGTGAAGGCGCTGGACGGCGTTTCGCTCGACATCGACGACGGTGAATATGTGACAGTTGTGGGAAGCTCCGGCTCGGGGAAATCGACGCTGATGAACATTCTCGGCTGCCTTGACCTGCCGACAGCGGGAAGCTGCTTCCTCGGCGGCGAGGACACGTCCGCGCTCTCCGACAAGGCGCTGTCCGATATCCGCAGCCGAAAAATCGGTTTCATTTTTCAGAGCTTTAACTTGATTGCGGGGCTGACGGCACTTGAAAACGTGGAGCTGCCGCTTGCTTACCGCAGAATACCAAAAGCACAGCGCGAGGAAAGAGCGCTCGCGGCGCTTGAAAGCGTGCGGCTCTCGGACAGGGCGCTTCACCGTCCGAGCGAGCTTTCGGGCGGTCAGCAGCAGCGCGTTGCGATTGCGCGGGCAATTGCGGCAAGCCCCGAGATTATCCTGGCGGACGAACCCTGCGGGAACCTTGACAGCGCTTCGGGAGAGGAAATTCTCGGTATTCTCGGGGAGTTGAACCGAGCGGGAAAAACCATTGTGATGATAACCCACAACGAGAAAACCGCCAAACAGGCGCAGCGTCTTATCCGCATTTCCGATGGGAAAATTGTGTGACGTGGCGGCGCGAGTTGGCTCTGCAAGCGGTTTGGCACGGCTACATTGTTCAACGCTCGGCGCAGTTGACGATGATTTTCACCGAGAGCAACGCGCGTGGAGCGGCTAGACGAGTGGTTTTGCGCGGCGGCGTTATTCAACGCTTGGCGCGGTTTAACGGTGAATTTCACCGAGGATAACGCGCGCGAGTTGGCTCTGCAAGCGGCTTCGCGCGGCGGCGCTGTTCAATGCTTGGCGCAATTTGACGATGATTTTCACCGAGGACAACGTGCGTGGAATGGCTCTGCGAGCGGTTCCGCGCGGCTACATTGTTTAACGCTCGGCGCAATTTGCCGATGATTTTCAACGAGAAAACCGTGCGCGAGTTGGCTCTGCAAGCGGTTTCGCGCGGCAGCGTTGTTCAACGCTTGGCGCGGTTTGGCGTTGGATTTCACCGAGAACAACGCGCGCGAGTTGGCTCTGCTAGCGGTTTCGGACGGCGGCGTTGTTTAACGCTTGGCGCGGTTTGACGTTGGATTTCAACGAGGACAACGCGCGTGGAATGGCTCTGCAAGCAGTTTCACGCAGGTTGTGCGAACGGAGGGAGCACTATGACTTTACAGGAGATTATCGACGACAGCAAGAGAATTGTGTTTTTCGGCGGCGCGGGTGTTTCCACCGAGAGCGGTATCCCCGATTTCCGAAGCGTTGACGGGCTTTACAATCAAAAGTACAAATACCCGCCCGAGATGATTATCTCGCACAGCTTTTTTGAGCGAAATCCCGAGGAGTTTTACCGCTTTTACCGCGACCGTATGATTTTTCCGGACGCAAAGCCGAATTCCGCGCACATCAAGCTCGCCGAGTGGGAAAAGCGCGGGATTTTGTCGGCGGTTGTCACGCAGAATATCGATGGTCTGCACCAGCTTGCGGGAAGCAAAAATGTCATCGAGCTTCACGGGAGCGTTCACAGAAATTACTGCACGAAATGCGGGAAGTTTTACCCGCTGTCCGCGGTGACAGAAAGCGACGGCGTGCCGCGCTGCGAGTGCGGCGGAACGATTAAGCCAGACGTTGTGCTGTACGAGGAGAGCCTCAAGTCCGAGGATATCGAAAACGCGGTTTCCGAGATTGCTAGCGCAGACACGCTGATTATCGGCGGCACTTCGCTTGTTGTGTACCCCGCGGCGGGGCTTGTGCGCTACTTCAATGGCAAGCACCTGGTTGTCATCAACAAAAGCGAAATCAACGCCGGAAACGCCGAGCTTGTCATCAACGACAGTATCGGAAAGGTTATGGGCGGCGTCAAATAGGGGGATTTTTCGCAGCTTTCGGGCTGAATTTACACCTCACTTGTGGCATTTCACGCGGTTTTATAAATTGCTTTTCGATAGAAAATTCTATGCGAAAACGGTTTGGTTAACGGTAAAATTAAGGCAGCACCGCGCAGGGCGGCTTTTGTTGCTGTCTTATAGAAAGGATAGAAAATGGATAAGGTACATACTCTGTCGTATCAGTGCCCGAACTGTAACGCGGCGCTTGAATACGACAACGCAACGGGAAAATTCAAGTGCTTTTACTGCGACGGTACTTTTACCGAGGCTCAAATCAAAGCGCTTTTTGAGGCGCGCGATGAGTCGGTAAATCTTGAAGAGTCGGTTGAACCCGAGCTTACTCCCGACCAGCAGGAAACCGAGGAGTTTACGGGACAAAGCGCTCTGTACAGCTGCCCGAACTGCGGCGCGGGCGTTATCTGCGACAGCTTGACCGCTTCGACGCGCTGTCATTTCTGCCACACGCCCGTTATCTTGTCGGGACGGCTTTCCGGTGAATACAAGCCGGATTTGATTATACCGTTCTCGACAACCCGCGATGTTGCCGAGCAGAAGTTCTACGCTTATACAAAGGGTAAATTCCTGCTCCCGCGCGGCTTCAGAAGCGACGCGCAGATAAAGAATATCTCCGCGCTTTATGTGCCTTACTGGCTCAAGAGCGGTCGTGTTGACGCAAATCTCACGGCTACGGGCAAAACTATCCGCACCTGGCGCTCGGGCGATGTTCAGTACACGCATACAAAGCTCTATCACGTTGAACGCGAGGCGGAATTTTCGTTTGTGAGAGTACCGTGCGATGGTTCAAAGAGAATTGACGACGCGCTGATGGAGAGCATCGAGCCGTTCGTTTACAACGGCGTTAAACCGTTTAATATGTCTTATCTTTCGGGCTGCGCGGCGGAGAAGTACGATGTCACCAAGGAAGAAGCGGCGCAGAGGATTGACCAGCGCGTTCAGCAGGCGGCAAACGATGAGCTGAAGCGTATGGCTTCGGTCTACAACTCGCTTGAGGATATCCAAACAAACATAAACTACCGCAGCCAGGAGTACGCTTACGCGCTTTTGCCGGTTTGGTTTTTGAACTACACCTACAAGGGCAAGGATTACGGTTTTGTGATGAACGGACAAACGGGAACAACCTTCGGTGAACTCCCCGTGAGCAAGGCTAAATTGTTCCTCTACGGCGCGGGAATTTTCCTCGCGGTACTGATAATCGCGTTCGTGATACTCAGCCTGTTCTTCGGCGATTAAGGGGGGTAAAGCTATGAAAAAATGTAGAAAACTGCTCCCTGCGCTGTTTTTGGCGGTGATGATGATAACGGCGGCGCTGTTGACGATAACCGCGAGCGCTGATGTAAAATACTCGGTTGCTATCGATGATTTGGACAACTGCCTTACACCGGAGGAAGAAAGCTCGCTGCTCCAAATAATGCAGAAAACTGCCGACAAAACCAAGCTCAACATCGGATTTTGCATTACTGCGGATTTGGATGGAATGTCGGACGAGATTTATTCGGACTATTATTCCGATGAACATTTCGGGCACGGCTCGGACTCGGTTGTGCTGCTGATGGTGAACACCTACGATAAGCCGCAGTACGCCGCGGTTACCGATGAAATCTCGACAAGCGGCGTTGCTGTCGGGAAATTCAGCAAATCGATTATCGAGAATAATATGTTCCCGAGGATTTACAAGGGCTTTGACAATACGAACGCGACCTCGGTCGGAGTGCCGAAGAGCAATGTGTACAAAGGGTACAGCTCCGCGCAGTTTTATCAGGCGGGAGTTGGATTCTGCGATGCAATTGAGACGTTCAGCAATTCGTTTGTGGCGTTTTGGGCAACAATCGGCGATTACATAGCGAAGAATGTTACGGCGCTTGTTATCGGAATAATAATTGCGACGATTTTCGCGCTTATTGTGGCGAATTCAACGAAAGCGAAGTACTCCAAGAAAAAGCCGATAAGCGCGGATAAGTATCTTGACCGCAGGAATACGAGGGTTGTGCGGCAGGTGGATAGGTTTGTGCGCGAGTACACGACAAGCGTGAGAATTAGCAGTTCGTCGAGCGGCGGCGGAAGAAGCGGCGGTGGCGGCGGAGGTCACAGCAGCGGTCACGGTGGCGGCGGCGGAAGGCATAGATAATCAGCTGATTGCAAAGTCGGCTGAATGTACCGCGTAGCGAAAAAAGTCTTTTTGGAGGTTTGGAACCTTTTTCTTCAGAAAAAGGTTCCAAGACTGAAGCGAAGCGTCAATACTGGAGCGAAGCGTAAAAATTCAAAAAAAGGACGCTTTCGCTTTCTTCTATTCAGCAAACCGACTTGAAATTCAGTTTGCAATCATTGCCAATTTTTTTGACGAACGTCAAAAAAATCGCAAACCCCATTCAGCAAAGTTTCCCC
Source organism: [Eubacterium] saphenum (assembly GCA_004554555.1). Lineage (GTDB taxonomy): Bacteria > Bacillota > Clostridia > Oscillospirales > Ruminococcaceae > CAG-115. Next base: position 9,162 of record SFLN01000067.1, read on the forward strand.
GGCAGAAAAACTCGACAAAAGGTCAAGCACAAAGTAAAAAAGGACGTTCCTCGGAGCGTCCTTTCCTTATTATATAAGCGTTTACACCATATTTTCCCGCGCGTAATAAGCGAGAATAAGCTCTGTCACGCGACCGTAGCTTAGCGAGCCGTCGGGCACGCCTTGAACCTGGATAAAAGTATCGTTCGCTGCTTGAGAAACGTTGTGGATTGTTTCGATAACCTCGTTGTCGTGACCTTCGTGGTCGTAGATGTACTTGTTGTTGGCGGCGAAATCGGCGAGCATTCCGGGCGTTTCCAAATCCCGCACCTCCTGCCACATATCCATATCGTAGTCAAAAAGCTCGTTCGCGCAGTAGGTGAGCGCCATCATATAGCCCGAATAGCGGAACTCGGGATAATCGCTGTTGATGCACGAGAGAAACGCGAGGAAGTTACACTCGTTCTCAAAGGCAATCCCGCGCGAGTGCGCACTCTCGTGGGCAGCGGTTGCGGGAATAAGGTAGTCGGGCTGGGCGATATTCACGTTGCACTCGGCAAAGAACGGGAAATACATACCCGTAATCCCCGTGTACGACCACGGTTCCGACAGCAAAACCGGCTTCTGCCGCCAAATCGCCGTCCACAAAAACGGGTACTCCGCGACCAGCTTTTCATAGCCGTTTCCTACGCGGGTGAGTTCATCGTAAACGCTCGCGGGGAGCATCATCAGCCCGTTTTCATCGCGGGAAATCTCTTTCTCGGCTTCAGCCGCGCTGTTTGCTAAAATCTTGCACACGGAAAGCAGCTGCTCGGCGGTTTTCTGCGAGGTGTCCAAACCCATTGCCTTTTCAAGCGGCTCACGGTAAAAATTCGCGCCGTGCCCGCACATATACACAAAACACGCAATCGACAAAAACGCACAAACTCCGCGTCCCGCTTTGAGCGCGGCTTTCTTGCGGGTTTTGCTCTTTTTCAGCTTCACGATGAACAGCACTATCAGAAAAATCACCGCGGGAATTGCAAGAACCGCCAAAATCTCAGTCAGCGAAATCGGTATAAGGCTTGTGAGGAAGCCGATTGGGGTTGTTATCACCTTGAAAAGTCCTCGGGAAATCGCGTACTCCGTGAACTCGGGGAACATCGGCAGCACAAAAAACATCAGTCCCGCCAAAACTAATGGTAAAAATATCCAAAAACGCTTGAAAAATTTTTTCAAAAATATCACCCTTTTCATTATAACAGATAAATTTTTTCTTGTCAATGCCGTTAATATTCCGCATAATAAGCGACTTTTTCCACACAATCTACCTATTTAAATTTTACAATACCACATAATCCTTCAAAAAATAAAATTACCCTTGAC
>SFLN01000068.1 GCA_004554555.1 [Eubacterium] saphenum
AACAACTCCAGGATTAGATAATACAACGATTTCTTCTTTACTAATAAATTCCATGATTAACCTCCTACAACTTCCAATTTATCGATAAGTATATTGTATCACAATCAAACAAAATTGTCAATAAATTTTTCACATTTAGAGCGAATTATTAAACAAAGCCCGCGAGCTGCATCACAAGCTCCGTGAGGAAAACGCCCGCGCAGGCGCACACCGCAACCGTGAGCAGACCGCGCTCGAAAAACGCGAGAACGCACGCAACCAAAACTCCCGCGGCAGCGCTTATTATGTAGTTTCCGCTGTAAAATACGGCGGGAATTGTCATCGCGCTCAAAACCGCGTAGGGTACATAGTACAAAAAGTCCAGCAGAAACCGCGACTTGATTTTCTTTCGAAACGCGGCAAGCGGTATCATGCGGATAAGATAGGTCACCAGCGCCATTACCGCGACGCTTAAATAAAGATACGAGGCGTTGTTCATTGTTCAGCCTCCTCGGGTTTTCTCGGGAATAAAAGCGCTGCGAGTGCCGCGGCGATAACCGTGCAGATTATCACGGAAATGCCCGAAGAAATGCCGTCAAACAGCGGCACATAATAAATCACGCAGCTCAAAACCGCCGCCAGAACCGCCGTGAAAAGCACTCCCCTGCTCTTTTTTGAGGGCGGGATAACAATTGCGATAAACATTCCGTAAATAGCAATTCCCAGCGCGGATTTCACGCCCTCGGGCAGAATTTCCCCCAAAAACGCGCCCGCCGCCGTTCCCGCAGCCCAGAAAATGTACGGAAGCGTTATCAGCCCGTACATATATTTTTTGTCGATTTCGCCGGTTTTTCCCGAAGCCACGGCGAAAATCTCGTCGGTTATGCCAAACGAAGAGATTATTCGGTGGAGCAGGTTGTAGCGGCTGTTCAGCTTTTGCGACAACGACAGGCTCATCAGTGCGTAGCGGAGATTTATGATAAGCTGCGCCATCGCCATTTCAAGATAACCGCCGCCCGCGGCAATTATGGTGACGCCGGCAAGCTGTCCCGCGGAGGTCAAATTCGTCATCGAAATCAACACCGCGACAAGCGGCGGCAAGCCCATACTTACAGCGGTTATTCCAAACGTGAACGACACCGACAAGTACCCCAGCGCAATCGGCAAACCGTCCCGAAAGCCCGTCATATAGCGCTCGGCGGTATCGTCGGAATTTGTTTTTTTATCTTTCATTTCATCAGTCCCTTTTCTTTATACAAATTATATTATACACCCTAGGGCAATTTTTGTCAATACGGTAAAGTTTTTGTCGGTCATTCGCGAAAGTATTTGACATTTGAGGAAAATTGTGGTAAAATTAAAGTAAGATTTTGGAAAGGGGAACGAAAATGCACGAAAAATCCGACAAAGCCGCGGTTTTTATCAAGACGGCAATCCGCGTGGTTTTGGGCGCGCTGATTGTGATGGTGTTCATCAGAAACGCGTTCCCCGACGTTAAGCAAGCCGTGGTGCTCGAAAACGCAGCGGTTTCATCGGGAATTTCCTCCGAAAGCAGTTCGGGTTATTCCTCATCGGAAAGCGTTTCATCGGAGAGTTCGGTGATTGACAGAGTTGTTCCCGTTGAACCGACAGAGAGCGCTGATAATCCCGAAAGCAGCACGATTTCGCTGCCCGAGATTAGCCAAAGTACCGAAAATTCAAGCACTCCCGCACCGCAGGCTGCCTATAAAATCAACATAAACACCGCTCCCGCAGGCGAGCTTGTGAAGCTGAACGGCATCGGAGAAACCAAAGCCGCCGCAATCATCAAATACCGAAACGAACACGGCGGGTTCAAGAGCGTCGATGAAATCGTAAACGTTTCGGGTATCGGCGAGAAAACGCTCGAAAATATCCGTGATTTTATCACGGTTTAGATTTTTTTCGCGAAAACATCATAATCCCCTTGATTTTTTTATCGAATTATGTTATAATATTTCCAAATTTAAAAAATTTCAAGCGATTTAAAGGAGTAAAAAAATGGGAAAATCATTTGATTTGCTGGCATTCGGAGAGCTTTTGCTCAGACTTTCTCCCCCCAACAACGAGAGAATTGTAAACTGCGATACCTTCAACAAGCAGGTTGGCGGCGCTGAATTGAACGTTGTTTCGGGCGCGGCTCTGCTCGGACTTCGCACGGGTATTATCACAAAGCTCCCCGCAAACGATGTCGGCAAATACGTCAAGAACCGCATTCGTTTCGGCGGCGTCAGCGACGACTACATAACCTACGACGACAGCAAAAATTCACGTCTGGGTATCTATTTCTACGAATACGGCGCTCACCCGAGAAAGCCCGGCATCGTTTACGACAGACAGAACACTTCCGTTAACAGCATCAATCTCGATGACTATGATGACGAGATGTTCAAGTCCGCGCGCTGCTTCCACACAACGGGAATTACCCTCGCGCTCGGTCAGAAAACGCGTGACGCCGCTATCGAGATGATAAAGCGCTTCAAGGCAAACGGCGCGCTCATTTCGTTCGACGTTAACTTCCGCCTCAACCTCTGGAGCGGCGAAGAAGCAAGAAAGTGCATTGAGCAGATTTTGCCGTATATCGACATTTTCTTCTGCTCCGAGGACACCGCGCGTCTTACCTTCGGCAAAACCGGCGATGTGTACGAGATTATGAAGAGTTTCTGCAGCGAATATCCTATTTCAATTATGTGTGCAACGCAGAGAGTTGTCCACAGCCCGAAAATCCACACCTTCGGCTCGGTTATCTACAACTCAAAAGAGGACAAGTTCTACGAGGAAGAGCCTTACCGCAATATCGAGGTTGTTGACCGTATAGGCAGCGGCGACGCGTATATTTCTGGCGTGCTCGCGGGACTGCTTTCAAGCAACCTTTCGTGCGAAACCGCGCTGAAATACGGCAACGCGACAGGTTCCGTCAAGAACACGATTGTCGGCGACCTGCCCTCGTCTGACCTCAAGGAAATCAAACGCATTATCGACGAGCACAACTCCACCGGTCCGCAGACCGAAATGAACCGCTAAAAACCCGTTTGGGAGGAATTATTTTGTCCGAAACAGCCAAAGCAAGCTCCGTTGAAATTTGGTTGTGGCTGCTTATGGTTATGGCGCCGCACAACCCGAAAACCGCGCTGATCTTGTCGCAGTTTGATTACAACGCAAAAGCTGCTGCCCAAGCTGTACGCGACGGAGAAATTCCTTTTCTTTCGGAAGAAGAACAGCGCAGAGCTGCCGAAATCAGAAGCGGCGCGGTGCAAAGCGTGCTGGCAGTTTGCGAGGAGCAAAATATCGATATCATCACGCTTGACGATGAAAGATACCCGCGGCTGCTCCGAAACATCGAAAACCCGCCTGTCGTGCTGTTTTGCGCGGGAGATATCGGCGTGCCGGACGATGCGTTCACTCTTTCGGTTGTCGGGACAAGATTTGCTTCGGATTACGGCTATTCGGTGACAAAATCGCTGATTTCTTCGCTGACAAAACTCGGCGCTGTGATAACAAGCGGGCTTGCGGTCGGGCTGGACTCGGCTGCGCACAAAGCCTGTCTTGACGCGGGCGGACGAACAATCGGTGTTTGCGGGTGCGGGATTTTGGTGGATTACCCCAAGGGAAGCGGCACTCTGAAGCGGAAAATCGTTGAGCAGGGCGGTGCAGTTATAAGCGAGCTGCTGCCTTTTACAAAGCCGTCCGGCGGTTATTTTCAGCACAGAAACCGCATTATTTCGGGACTTTCTACGGGAACACTGATTCTCGAAGCGGGCGAAAGCAGCGGCTGTCTGCTCACGGCGCAGCACGCGCTCGAACAGGGACGCGAGATTTTTGCCGTTCCCCCGCACAACATTCTGGACGCGCGTTTTGCGGGAACATCGGCGCTTATTCGCGATGGAGCGGTTCCCGTGTTCAGCTATATCGATATCGTGAGAACGTTGATGAAAAGCGGAAGTCTGAGCGATTATCTGAGAAAAATTCTCGGTGAAAACGAGTAAAATTGCAAATAATATCGGCGGGGGCAACCCCGCCTTAACTACTGAAAAGGATAGAAAAATGTCGGAAAATGTAAAAGAGAACCCTTTGGGGTGTGAGCCGGTCGGGAAACTGATGGTGAAATTTGCCGTGCCGAGTATAATCGCAATGCTTGTCGGCGCGCTCTACAACATTGTTGACCAGCTTTTCATCGGGCAAGCGGTCGGACTTTTGGGCAACTCCGCGACAAACGTTGCCTTTCCGCTGTCGATGTCGTGCATTTCGCTGGCGCTGCTCTTCGGAATAGGCGGAGCGTCCTGCTTCAACCTCGCAATGGGCAAGGGCGAAACCGAAAAAGCGCCGCTTTTCATCGGCAACTCCATCACAATGCTCACGGTTTGCGGAGTGGTTTTGTCGGTGATAACGCTCAGCTTCCTCACACCGATGCTGCGGCTTTTCGGCTCACCCGATGACGTTCTCCCCTACGCGCAGGACTATGTGCAAATCTCGGCGTTCGGCTTCCCGTTCCTCATCGTTTCAACCGGCGGCGGGCACTTAATCCGCGCCGACGGAAGCCCGCGTATGACGATGTTCTGCAACCTCATCGGCGCGGTCATCAACACGATTTTGGACGCGGTTTTCGTGCTCGGACTGAACTGGGGTATGAAAGGCGCGGCGCTTGCGACAATTATCGGGCAGATTATTTCCACGGCAATTGTTGTCGCGTATCTTTTCCGATTTAAAACGGTAAAGCTCTCCCTTCACCACTTCAAGATAAATCTTCGCACAACCCTCAGGGTTGCCTCAATCGGCGCAGCTTCGTTTTTCAACCAAATCGCGATGATGATTGTGCAGATTGTCCTCAACAACTCGCTCAAAAACTACGGCGCGCTGTCGATTTACGGCGACGCAATTCCGCTTGCGTGCGCGGGAATTGTGATGAAAGTGAACCAAGTGATTTTCTCCGTGGTAATCGGTCTGGGACAAGGCTCTCAGCCGATTGAGAGCTTCAACTACGGCGCGCGGAAATACGGCAGAGTGCGAAAAGCGTATATGCTTGCGCTCGGGATTGCCGCGGCAATTTCGGTTGCTTCTTTTGTAGCGTATCAACTTTTCCCGCGCGAAATTCTGTCGCTTTTCGGCAGCGATGAACCCGAAATCTACTTTGAATTCGGCGTGAAATTTTTCCGCATTTTCCTGCTTTTAACGCCGCTTGTCTGCATTCAGCCCGTAACCGCAACCTTCTTCACCTCAATCGGAAAGCCGATTAAAGGCATTTTCCTCTCGCTCACAAGGCAGATAATTTTCTTTTTGCCGCTTTTGATTGTGCTGCCGCTGTTCTACGGGATTGACGGAATTTTGTACACGGGACCTGTCGCGGATTTGATTTCCGCAGTGGTTGCGCTTTTGATGGCGCTTTTCGAGTTCAAGGCAATGCGAAAGCTTGAAAACAGCCTGCCAAAATCCAACGAGCTTATCGACAAGCAGTAAAATTGCACAAAAACACCGGCGAAGCAAAACCCCGCCGGTGATTTTTTTGGTTGAATGAAATCAGTTGAGGATAGTCGGCTGCTCGTGAACCTTGACGGATACGATAGCTCTCTCCATTACGTCGATGACAATTTTCTTGATGCCCTCGCTGTCCTTAACGGCAAACTCGCCGACGTAATCATAGTCCATACTCAGCTTTTTGCCCGAGAAGCTGCACTCGGCTTTTCTTCCGAGATTAAGCGGGTCGTTTCCGAGAGTGTCGAACATAACGTCGTTCTTGCAGTATTTCCACAAATCATCGCCGACAGGCTCGTTGTTCGGCGCTTTTGTCAAATTCTTGACCATAAACTTGACAACGCGCGTGTTCTTAATCGTGTGTCTGATTGAGTAAACAACCGAGAACTCAAAGCCCGCATACGCCTTGAACGCGGAATAGCCGCACGCTTCGGTTGTACCGCTCTGATAGAACGGCTGGAAGTAAACGCTGCCCTTGTAGTGGGATTTAAGCTCGGCGTTGATGACCTCGACAAGCTTGCGGTTTTCGTCCTGTTTATCCTCGTCGTTGGACTCAATCATATTGCCGACAGAGGTTACGGTTGCCTCTCTGATAACCGTGCGCAGGATTTCGTCATCGGAAACATTGTCGTAATAACCCGCGCGGATTGCTCTCTGGAAATGCGGCGTGAACTTACGCACTCTTCTCACCATTTCCTCGTCAACCTTGCCGTCCTCGTCCGTGAACACGGTGCGCATAATCTCGGCATTATGGCGCAGCTCCTCGTCGTTCATAAACACGGTGAGCGAGTTCGCGTCAAGAAGGCTGCTCGATGAAAGCAGGAACCAGTACAGCTTCTCAAAGCTGGTTTGCAGGCAAATTACCGCAAACAAAGCGCGCTGTCTGGAAATTTTGCTGATACCCGGCTCTGCGGCGGACTTGCTCTCGCCTCTTGCGAGCGCGGCTTTTTCAGCGTTTTCGGTTTCGATATCGATTGTCGCGTCAAGCAGACGGAACGTGTTAAACAAACGCTTCATACCGCGGGGATTGAAGCCGATGGAGTTGCCGATAAGGCTCTTGAACAAGCCGATGTCGTTCTTTTTGAGAATATTTTCGTCCCACGAGTCAAATTCCGCTCTCACGAACTTCTCGATGTCGTATTTTTCAACAGGAACGTTGAACGGAAGCTGAATCATCTTGTCGAAGAAATCTCTGCCGTCGTTTATGCCGTATTTCTGGCGAACGCCCTCGCTTACTGTTTCGCTGTTCACCGCGAGAACGAAAACGCACTTTTCGCAGTCGATGAACATCTTCAGATATTCAAGCAAATCAACCGCCTTGACGGGCTGCAAGCGGTCAAGGTCATCGATGAAGAACACAATCCTGTCGCTTCCGGTATCGCGGAGCTTTTGGTCAACAGCCGCCTGAAACTCGTTTTTTAGCTCGCGGATTTCATCGGCAACCGCACACGCTTCCTCAGCCTTGCGGGGCTTTTCGGCAATGCTCGAAAACAGGTTCATAACGTTGCGGAAATGCGCGCCGCCCTCGTTAAGCTCCTTGATGAGCAGCGAAATCACGGAAAACGTAAGTCCAACGTTGAACTGCGAAGACTGCCAAGCGTTGATGCCGATAACGGTGATTTTCTTGTCAACCAGCTTATCGCTAATCATTTTCAGCATACTTGTGCGGCCGCTTCCGCCGCTGCCCTGAATGGAAATCGTCATCGGGGTATCGCAGCTTCTGATGTAACCGCAAAGACCGTCTATGTAAGCCTCGGTTGAAAAGCTGTCCTCCGCGCCGCTGTTAATCGGCAAATCGGATTTTCCGAAACATTTGTTCTCAAAATCGCTCATTGGCAAAAACTCCTTTTCAAAAAATTTGATACATATATTATACCCCTTTTCCAAGAATTTGTCAAGCAATTTCCACAAAAAGAAAAAGTTTTGTGCAAAAAGTCAAACGGAGATTTTTCGCGCCGGTTGACAAAATTTAGCAAAAATGGTATAATCAGAAGCAGAAATTAACGAAAGAAGCAAGATTATGGCAAACGATTTTTCCAAAGGCTCTGTAAAGAAGAACATTATATCGCAGGCAATTCCGCTGGTTTTGGCGCAGATTACGCAGCTTTTGTATAATGTTGTCGATAGAATTTACATCGGGCATCTCCCCGTCGCGGACAGTATGGCGCTCACGGGAATTGGGCTGGTTTTCCCGATAACAACGCTCATCGCCGCTTTCACCAACCTTTTCGGTATGGGCGGCACACCGCTTTTCGCCATCGCGCGCGGTGCAAAGGACGAAGAAAAAGCGCGGAAAATTCTCGGGAACACGTTTTCGCTGCTGCTGATAAGCTCGGTGGTTTTGCTCGGCGCGTGCTATATTTTCCGCGAACCCGTGCTGTTTTTGTTCGGCGCAAGCGCAAATTCCTACGTCTACGCGGACGATTACCTCAAAATCTACCTCATCGGAACGCCGTTTCTGATGCTCTCGACAGGGCTGAACGGCTTCATCAACGCGCAGGGTTTCCCCAAAATCGGAATGTTGACCACGGCAATCGGCGCGGTTCTCAACCTCGCGCTTGACCCGCTGTTCATTTTCGTGTTTGAGATGGGCGTAAAAGGCGCGGCAATCGCCACGGTTATCAGCCAAGTCGTGTCGGCGGTTTGGGTGCTGAAATTCCTGACCGGCAAGAAAGCGCTGCTGAAAATCCAAGGAAAATATATGAAAATCGACCCGCGGCTCACGGGGAAAATCGTATCTCTCGGCTTGTCCGCGTTTATCGTGCAGGCGACAAACTGCGCGGTTCAGGTTGTGTGCAACTCCACGCTGAAGCTCGTCGGCGGCGATTTATACGTCGGAATTATGACGGTAATCAACTCCGTGCGCGATATCCTTCATCTCCCCATTCAAGGCATTACAAGCGGCGCGCAGCCTGTTCTGAGCTATAATTTCGGCGCATGCGAATACGACCGCGTAAAGCAAGGCATAAAGTTCACGGCGTTTCTCGGCATCGCCTACACCGCGATTGCGTGGATTTTTGTGCTTCTCGCGCCGAGGCTGCTGATTTCCGCGTTCACCGATGATTTGCAAATGATTGAAAAAGGAATTCCCGCGCTGCACATCTACTTTTTCGGGTTTATTTTTATGGCGTTTCAGTTCACGGGACAGTCAACTTTCCAGGCGCTCGGCTACTCAAAACGCGCGATTTTCTTCTCGCTGCTGAGGAAAGCGATAATCGTAATCCCGCTCACGATAATTCTCCCGCAAATCGGTTTCGGCATCGACGGAGTTTTCCTCGCAGAGCCGATTTCAAACGCAATCGGCGGGCTTGCGTGCTTCACGACAATGTACTTCACCGTCTACCGAAAGCTCGGCAAAAAAACGGCTGAACCGTGAAATTCAGCCGCTATGTAATCAATAGTTGGTTTTGCGCCGAATCGCGTTGTACTTTTTGTACAGCTCAAGGCACTCCGCGCGGTCGGTTTCGGTGAAAAGCGCCTGCTTGAGCTTGTCGCAGTCCTCGTAGAAACGCTTGTCGCGAAAGCCGATTAGCTCGGTGTCTTCAACCGTGCAGCCGTAATACACCTTAGAAATATTCGCCCACAAAATCGCGCCGAAGCACATCGGGCAAGGCTCGCCGGTGGTGTACAGCTCGCAGCCCGTGAGGTTGAAAGTGCCGAGATTTTTGCAGGCGTCGCGGATTGCCATCATCTCGCCGTGACAAGTAGCGTCACCCAGCTTTACCACTTGGTTGTGACCGCGCCCGACAACCTCGCCGTCCTTCACGATAACGCACCCGAAAGGCCCGCCCTCGCCGTTTTCAATCCCGCTTTCCGCCTCTTTTACGGCAAGCTCCATAAACTCGTTCATAGCCTTACTCCTTAATCCGCGTTAGTTTATAACGCTAAATGTTCTGTCCGAGGTGAAATTTTCGGCAATTCCCGCAGTAACGAAAATTCCGCCGTTTTTGTCAATCAAAATCATCTCGAAGCCGCCGTTTTCCCGCCAAAATTCCTCAGCTTGCTCCCTGCCCATAACAAAAAGCGCGGTGGAAAGCGCGTCGCAGAGCTTGCCTTCCTCGGCGACAATTGTCACGGAAAGCAAATCGTTGTCCGCAGGATAACCGGTTTTTGGGTCGATGATGTGACCGTAGGTTTTGCCGTCTTGCGTGAAATAGCGCTGATAGTTGCCCGAGGTGACAACAGCGCGGTCGGAAACGCTGATAATCCCCACGTTCTCGGTGAAATTTTCGTCAAGCGGGTCGGCAACTCCAATTCTCCACAAATTTCCATCGTAGCGCTTCCCGAGCGCGTACACGTTCCCGCCGAGGTTAATCAGCGCGGATTGCACGCCGCTTTCGCGCATTATTTTCGTGCACTCATCGCTTGCCCAGCCCTTTGCCGCGCCGCCGAAATCCAGCATCATTCCCTGCTTGAGCGAGATTTTGTTCCCGTCAGCCGAAACCTTTTCATAGCCAACTTTTTCGAGCAATCCGGCAAGCTCGCTTTCATCGGGAACGCGGTGTTCGTCGGTTGTGAAGCCCCACGCGGTCAAAACGGGGTAAATTGTGGCGTCAAACGCGCCGCCGGTTTTCGCGGACATTTCGAGGATGAACGAGAGCAAATCCAGAGTTTCAGCGGAAAGCACGGGATTTTCGCCGTGATTTATCGCGTAAATCTCGCTGTTTTCATCGGTCGCCGACCAGAGCTTTTCGAGAGCCTCAACGCGCGCTCGCGCCTGCGAAACGGCATTCGGCGCACTTTCACCGTAAGCCTCTATTTTCATATATGTATCCATAGCGAAAAAATATTCCTCGGATTTTTCGGGTGCTTTTGTGCACGAGGTGAGCAAAAACGCCGAAATTATAAGCAAAATTCCTGCAATTTTTCTCAAAAAATCACCGCCTTTTCGTATTTATATACTTATTGTAACCTAAATTGAAAAAAAAGTCAAGTTTTTTTGAAAAAACTATTGACAAATTAAAAATGCCGTGGTATAATATATTTGCTGTTCTAAAGACAGCAGGTGGAAGTAATTCTATAATGCGGCTCGCCGCG
>SFLN01000069.1 GCA_004554555.1 [Eubacterium] saphenum
GATTCCTTTAAGCATAAAACCCATCCTTTCTTTTGAGTGCGGCGATATTATTCTTCGCCGAAGCCCGAGGTGATAAGCTCTTCGGCCTTTTTGAGCATTTCGTTTTCATCTGCTCCGTTGCATTCTACGGTAATTTCGCTTCCGCATTTTATGCAGCCTGCCATTATGTTCATAATGCTCTTGCCGTTGATTTTTTTGCCGCCGAAAATTATGTCAATGTCCGAAGAAAATTTTGACATTTCCGTTACAAATGTATTTGCAGGACGCATGTGAAGTCCCATTTTATTAGTGATTGTAAAAGTTTTCTGTACCATAATAATTCTCCTTATGTTCCATGCTTGCCGAGGGATGCTTGTCCCTCGGCATTATTTTATTCAGTTATTTACGGCTTCTGTGCGGTTCTTTTTAAGAAGTCCGAGCATAAGTGCTCCGACTACCGAGCCTGCGATAAGAGCTACAATGTAGAGAAGCGGATGGTCGCAAACTATGAATGTGAAAATTCCGCCGTGAGGTGCAGGGCAGGTAACGTTGAACAGTGATGTAAGAGCTCCTGCAACAGCCGAGCCTACCAAGCATGAGGGGATAACTCTCAACGGGTCGGAAGCAGCGTAGGGGATAGCGCCTTCCGTGATGAAGCAAAGGCCCATAAGATAGTTGACGGGACCTGATTTGAGCTCTTCCGCTGTCCATTTTTTCTTGTTGAAGGTTGTTGAAAGTGCGATTGCAATCGGGGGAACCATACCGCCTATCATAACAGCCGCCATAATCCAAGTGTTGCCGTCAGCTATTGCCGCCGTGCCGAAGACATAAGCTGCCTTGTTGAACGGGCCGCCCATATCCGTTGCCATCATTGCCGCAAGTACGATTGAAAGGAGTATTCTGCTTGTGTCGCCGAGCGAGGAGAGGAATGCGGAAAGACCTGAGTTAATAACACCGATTACGGGGTTTATAAGGCACATGAGCAAGCCCATTATAAGCGTGCCTAAAAGGGGATAGATAAATACGGGTTTAATTCCGTCCATTGATTTCGGAAGCCATGAAAACGCCTTTTTCAGGAGATTTACTATAATACCTGCAAGGAAGCCTGCGAGCAGAGCACCGAGGAAGCCCGATACTGCTTTGTCATTTCCGACAAGGCCCTGATTTTCAATAAGTGAGCTGAATGTGTAGCCGCTTGATGCAAACACACCGCCAATCATTCCGGGTAAAAGGCCGGGTCTGTCTGCAATGGAAGAGGCGATATAAGCCGAAAGGATGGGGAGCATAAGCGCAAAGGCTGCCTTACCTATCCAGAACACGACTGCCGCAACGGGACTTGTGAAGCCGAAGGTGCCGCCGACATCCGCATTGCCTGCAAGGGTGTCGAACAGGAAGCCGAGAGCAATGAGAACGCCGCCGCCGACAACGAACGGAAGCATGTGCGAAACGCCGTTCATAAGGTGCTTGTAAAGCTTGTGCCAGCCGCTTTCTTTTTCGTCGTCATCCACAGTCTGCTTTTCGCTTTCGTCTGCGTGATATACAGAAGCTTTACCGTCAACGATTTTTTTGATAAGCTCTTCGGGCTTGTTTATTCCGTTTGAAACCGAGGTTTTTACAACGGGCTTGCTGTCAAAACGAGCCATTTCGACATTTTTGTCTGCGGCAATGATAATTCCGTCACATTCTGCGATTTCTTTTTTTGTGAGTACATTCTTAGCGCCGCCCGAGCCGTTTGTTTCGGCTTTAAGCGGATAGCCTAATTTTTCGCCTGCCTTTTCAAGAGCCTCTGCCGATGACATAATCCCGAGCTGTTCTCCGTCCGCGGAAATTACGCGAATTTCCTTTTCGCGGATATCCTCGTTGATGAGCTGTTCCTTCGTTGCGATTTTAAAGCACCGCCCTTTCCTATCATTTAACCTGAAGCAAGAAATAAATAAAGCGTGAGTCACGCAACTCACGCTTAACATATAATAAACCCAAAAGTTTATTTACATTAAACTACCGCGCCCGACTGTGTTTTCCGTCTGTTCAAGCGCTTTGTCCTGTAAAGACGCGGCTTGTCGGCGGTCGTCGGCGGGTGAGAGCGTTTACTCTGCTTTGACTATGCTATTATACAACACTTTTTTTCATTTGTCAAGTGCTTTTTTAAAAAAAATTCTAAAATTCTTGATTTTTGTTGAAATTTGTGTTATAATTATCGAAAAGCGTTTAAATTATTCACTTCGTGAATCAAAACGGGACTTTGAAAGGAGTTTTTATGAGCTACAAAAGAATTTTGACGATACAGGACATTTCGTGCGTCGGGCAGTGCTCGCTTACGGTTGCGCTGCCGATTTTGTCCGCGTGCGGCGTTGAAACGGCAATTCTTCCGTCGGCGGTGCTCTCAAACCACACGGGCGGTTTTTCGGGCTGGACTTTCGCGGATTTGACCGAGGAAATGCCCAAAATCCGCGAGCAGTGGGAGAAGGAAAATCTCGGTTTTGCCGCAGTTTACACGGGTTATCTCGGCTCGGCAAAGCAGATTGACTACGTTCTCGATATCGTAAAAAGCCGTCTTGAAGCGGGCGGAAAGTTCATCTGCGACCCCGCATTTGCCGATAACGGAAAGCTCTATGCGGGTTTTGACGACAAATTTGTCGAGGCGATGAAAAAACTCGCGTTCAAGGCGGACATTATTCTCCCGAATATAACCGAGGCTGCGTTTTTGACGGGACTGGAGTACCGCGAGAGCTACGATATTAATTATATCAACAAACTTTTCGCGAAGCTCACCGAAAACGGCGCGAAAACCATTGTTCTCACGGGCGTGAGCTACAACGAAAACACAACCGGCGTCGCGATTTACGAAAACGGCGAGTACTCCTATTATGAACACAAGAAAATCGCGGGCGGCTGCCACGGCACGGGCGATGTTTTCGCTTCGGCGTTTACGGGTGCGCTTGTGAACGAAAAATCCGCTGTTGAAGCCGCGAAAATCGCCGCCGATTTCACGCTTTCCTGTATCGAGAACACAATTGACGACAAAGACCACTGGTACGGCGTGAAATTTGAGCCGATGCTCGGCGGGCTGATAAAAGCGCTTGGTATCTGATATGTACGATTTAATCCAAGTCGGCGCGCATACCTTTTATATGGACTCCTTCGCGAATGTCGGCGTGTTTGAATACGGCGGGAAGTGCTGCTTTATCGACAGCGGCGGCGACTGCGGTTCTGCGGAAAAAGCGCTTTCTCTCGTTGAAGAACGTGGGCTTGCGCTCGAAAAGGTGTTCCTCACCCACTCTCACTGCGACCACATCGGCGGAGCGGCTTATCTTCGTGAAAAAACAGGCTGCGAGGTGTACGCGCCGGGGGTTTGCGCAGCGCTTGTCGAGTACCCGCAGCTCACTCCCGTCACGCTTTTCGGCGGTTTCCCGACAGACGAAATGCGCGCGCGGGTGATTATGAGCGCGCCGTGCGAGTGTCAAAAGCTCACGGAAAGCGTTCTCCCGAGCGGTCTTGAGTTCGTTCACATCAACGGTCACGACTTCGAGCAGGTCGCCTTCGGGACAAGCGACGGGGTGTGGTTTTGCGCGGACGGAGTTGTCGGGGAGCACATTCTCGAAAAGTACAAAATCGCGTTTATGCACGACGTTGCCGAGCACCTCAAGTCGCTCGAGAAGCTGAAAACGCTTGACGGGCAGCTTTTCATTCCCGCGCACGACAGCCCGTGTACCGATATAAAACCGCTCGTTGACAAAAATATCGCGAATATAAGGTTTGTGCTTGAAATGATAAAAAAGTACTGCGAAAACGGTTTGACAATCGATGAGCTGCTCGAAAAAATCTTCGCGGAGCTTCACATAAAGCTGTATTTAACGCAGTACGAGCTCATCGGTCACACAACGCGCAGCTGCCTTGCGTATCTGAAGAAAAAAGGCGAAATCGCGTGTGTTTATCGGGGTTCACAGCTGTTGTGGAAAACGGTGAGCGAAAACGCTTGACAAATTCCAAAAAATGTGTTATAATTTAATGTAAGGCTGAGAAAGCGTGTAAGTAGGAGAATTTCCCGTCATCAGAGAGGGCGCGGTTGGTGCGAGCACCTTGGCGGTTTTCTTCCGAATTTCAGCGCCGGAGCCGCCCGCGAGAAACTAAGCGGGACGTTCGCCGCGAAAAGGCGTTTGAGAGCGGAGTTTTCTCCGAAAACGGGTGGTACCGCGGATATTATTCGTCCCGACTGTTTGCTGAGCGTTTTGTTTGGCAGGAGTCGGGATTTATTTTTTGTAAAGGAGTAGTTTTATGAAAGATTTCAGCGAAATCAAAGAACAAGTAAAAGCTAAAATCGGCGAAGTCAAGGACGGCGCTTCCCTTTCCGAGTTCTGGCAGAATTTTCTCGGAAAAGCGGGCGTTATCCAAGGGCTGATGAAGGAGATGAAGAACGTTTCCCCCGAGGAAAAACCGCTCTTCGGAAAAGCCGTGAACGAGGTTCGCGAGTGGGCGCAGGAGCTTTACCGCCAGAAGCAGGACGAAATCAAGAAGCTTGAGCTCAACGCGCGCTACGCGAAGGAAACCGTGGACGTTACGCTGCCCGCACTCAGACGCGCTCCCGGCAATCTTCACCCGATTACCATTATAAAGCATCAGATGATTGACGTGTTCGCGGGAATGGGCTTCGAGATTTACGAAGGACCGGAGATTGAGGACGACGACCACAACTTCACCCGCCTCAACGTCCTCAAAGACCACCCCTCGCGCGATATGCAGGACACATTCTGGCTCACGGAGGATTTGCTGCTCCGCACTCACACCTCCCCCGGTCAAATCCGCACAATGGATACCCACAAGCCTCCTATCAAGGTGCTTGTTCCCGGCAAGGTTTTCCGCTCGGACAGCGACGCAACGCATTCGCCGATGTTCTCGCAGATGGAGGGGCTGGTTGTCGATAAGGGAATTACGCTTTGCGATTTGCAGGGAATGCTCGACAAATTTGTACAGGAAATCTTCGGAAGCGGCACAAAAACTCGCTTGCGCCCGTCTTACTTCCCGTTCACCGAGCCGTCCGTTGAAGTCGATGTGTCGTGCTTCGAGTGCGGCGGAAAAGGCTGCTCGCTGTGCAAGGGCACGGGCTGGATTGAGGTTCTCGGCGGCGGCGTTGTCAACAAAAAGGTGCTTGAAAACTGCGGCATCGACAGCGAGGTTTACTCGGGACTTGCGTTCGGAATAGGCATCGAGCGTATCACAATGCTCAAATACGGCATCTCGAATATGGGTGTGCTTTTCCGCAACGAAATGGATTTCTTGGAGCAATTCAAGGCGTAAGGGGGAATTTCAATGAAGATTTTACAAAGCTGGCTTAAAGAATACGTTGACATAGATGTTTCCACGGAAAAGCTCGTGGAAAAGCTCTTCGGCGCGGGTTTTGAGGTTGAGGAAACAATTTATCTCGGCAAGGATATCGAGAAAATCGTTGTCGGAGAGGTAACTTCTATCGAAAAATACGAGGGAACACACCTTTATATATGCCACGTCAACTGCGGCTCTTACGGCGAGGACAACCTCATTTTAACGGGCGCGGACAACGTTTTCAAGGGCGCGAAAGTACCCGCGGCGGTTGTCGGAGCAAAGCTCCCCGGCGGTCTTGAAATTCAGCCGCGCAAGATGAAGGATATGATGAGCTACGGTATGCTCTGCTCGGGCGGCGAGCTTGGAATTGACGACAACTGGATAAAAGGCGCTTCGGTAAACGGAATTCTCATTCTCCCCGAGGACGCTCCCGTCGGCGAGGATATCGTGAAATATCTCGGCTTGGACGACTACGTTTTCGACATCTCGATTACCGCAAACCGTCCCGATTGTCAGTCGGTTGTCGGTATTGCGCGCGAGGTTGCTGCATTCCTCAAAAAGCCGCTCAAGGAGCCGGATTACAGCTTCACCACAACCGATAAAACTCAGAGCGAAATCTCGATTGAGGTTATCGACAAGGATTTGTGCCCGCGCTATCTCGGTCACTACATTTATGATGTACAGCACTTTGAAAGCCCGCAGTGGATGAAGCGCAGACTTGCCGTGTGCGGTTTCGGTGCAATTGACGCGATTGTTGATATCACAAACTATGTTCTTCTGGAAATCGGTCAGCCTATGCACGCGTTTGATTTGGACACCCTTGACGGCAAATCCATCGTGGTAAGACGCGCGACAAACGGCGAGAAAATCACAACTCTTGACGAAAAAGAACGCACCCTGACGAGTGAAAATCTGCTTATCTGCGACAAGGTCAAGGGCGTCGGACTTGCGGGAATTATGGGCGGTCTGAACTCCGAAATCAAGCCGCAGACAAACGAAATTCTCCTCGAAGCCGCGAAATTCCGCCGCGACAATGTACGAAAGACATCGCGCGCGCTCGGTCTGCACACGGACGCTGCGGCGCGTTTTGAAAAGGGCGTTGACGAATACGGCGTTGAAATGGGTATGGCGAGAGCGCTCAATCTTGTCGAAAAACTCGGCGTGGCAAAAATCAGCTCCTCGCACTTTGACGTTACCGCGGGCGAAAACACCGCTCCGAGAACCTTTGATGTGACCGTTGAAAAGGTGAACTCGGTGCTCGGAATTGAAGTTCCGCAGAGCGAAATCGTGAGCATTCTCAAAGCGCTCGCGTTCGGCGTTTCCGAGAACGGCTCAACGCTCACGATTACAGTTCCCCGCTACCGCGAAGATGTCGAGAATTACCAGGATATCGCTGAGGAGGTTATCAGAGAGTACGGCTACGACCACGTTATCCCGACGTTTCTCAAAACCGCCGAGGTTACAGGCGGCGGCTTGAATTTCCTCCAGAACAAGGAGCTTGCCGCGAAGAAATTCTTCTGCTCGTGCGGATTTTACGAGATACAGACGCTTGCGATGTACTCGAAGCGCGAGCTTGATATGATTATGCTCCCCGAAAACGCGCCCGAGAGAAAGGTTATCGAGCTGCTCAACCCCATCACCGACAATCTCTCGATTATGCGTACGGTTATGAGCCCGTGCATGATAAACGTCATCGCGGACAATGTCAAAAACGACCGCTCCGAGGGACGTTTCTTTGAACTTGCGAACATCTATCTCCCGAAAAATCTCCCGCTCACCGAGGCTCCCGAGGAGCGCAAAATCCTTTGCCTGGGCGCTTTCGGAGCAAACGAGAGCTTCTTCACCGTCAAGGCGGAAATCGAGGCTTTTGCTGCGGCAAACGGTCTTACGCTGCGTTTTGAGCGCGGTGAAAGGTGCTGGCTGCACCCGGGAATTACCGCGGAAATTTTCTGCGAGGGCGTGAACATCGGCGTGCTCGGAAAGCTGAGATACGAGGTTATCGACAACCTCAACGTTGCCGAGGGCAAGAAGTCCGATTTGAACATTATTCTCGCAGAGCTTGATTACAGCACAATCCAGAGCCTCTACAAGCAGGAAATCAAGTACACTCCCGCGAGCGGTTTCGCGAAAATCAAGCGCGACCTTTCGCTCACTCTCGACAAGAAAACGCTCTGCGTTGAGGTTGAGGACGAAATCAAGGCGGCAAGCGATAAGGTTTCCGAGGTTGTTCTCTTCGACCACTACGAAAACGAGAAGCTCGGCTTAGGCAAGAAGAGCCTGTCGTTCTCGATAACCTTCGCGGATAACGCGGACGTCACCGATGAACAAGCCGACGCGGAGATGGAAAAAATCACCGCGCGTCTGTCCGAAAAACTCGGCGCGGCGAGAAGATAAAATCCCGTTTTAACACAAATTTCTCCTTGGCATATCGCGGAATTTGCCGCCTTATGTCAAGGAGATTTTGTATAAAATGCAGGTTTCACCGAATAATATTCATCAAAAAGGAGCAGAAATAATGTACGCAACAACGCTTTACAGCCCCAAAAATTCCCTGTCAGACGAGCTTTTTTCGGAGATTTTTGATATACTGGAATATTCGTTTCCCGAGAATGAGCGGCGGGATTTTGACGCGCAGCTTGAAAAATCGAAATGTCCCGAATTTCGGACAATGACGCTCTCGGAGAACGGAAAGCTGCGTGGTTTTCTGAATTTCTGGGAGCTTTCGGACTTTGTTTATCTCGAGCACTTTGCCGTTGCCAAAGAGCTGCGCGGAAAAGGACTTGGCTCGGAGCTGATAAGGCAGCTCTGCGCGGTTTGCGTCGGAAAAACGATTGTTCTTGAAGCAGAGACGCCCGAGCTGAACGAGTTTTCATCGCGCAGAATTGAGTTTTACCGGCGGCTGGGCTTTCACACGAACCCGTTCCCCTACAAGCAGCCGCCTTACCGCGCCGGCGGCGAACCCGTGGAGCTTGTGATAATGTCGCGCCCGCTGCCGCTTTCCGAGGGTGATTTCGTGGAGAAAATCCGCGAGATTTATCGGAAGGTGTACGACTGCTGAATTAAATTACCGACAATCAAATTTCAACGCAAAGAGAACACCCCGCAAATGTCGAGGTGTTCTCTTTATTTATCTAACTTTTTCAAGTTTTCCCTTATCCATCTCGCAGACGGTATCGCAGAGAATGTCGATATCCTCGGCGGAGTGTGAGGCAATCAAAATGGTTTTGCCCTGCTCTTTCAATGCAAGCAAATACTCGCGCATATCCGCAACGCCGTCCTTGTCAAGACCGTTCATCGGCTCATCGAGAACCAGCGAATCGGGGTTTAAGCCGACTTTTTCCATTGTATTTCGGATATCATCACGCGAGATTTTCCCGCGCAAATCCGCGAGCAATTTGAGATTTTTGTAGCCCGAATAATACGGAATAAACCCCGGAGTTTCGATAATTATTCCCGCGTTTTTCGGGAAATCGCAATCCTTGCCAATACGCTTCCCGTCAACAAGAATTTCACCCAAAGTTGGCTTAACAAAGCCGCAAATGCACTTCATCAGCATAGTTTTTCCGCTGCCGTTTCTGCCGATAAGTCCGTGAATTTTTCCGCGCTCGAAATGCACGGAAATGTCCTTCAAAATCTCGTTTTTCTGCAAAATCAAACTCACATTTTTTACGTCAATCATAACAATTTTCCTTCCGAGTTATTTGCAAAGCAATCGAATTTGTTTAGCGTGGTTAACCCGATAATCAATGATAAGATAATTAGCGCAGCGAAATAAATCCACGAGCACCAAATCGGATAAACAAGCTCGCGGCGAAACTCCGTGAAATGCAGCCAAACTACGGAATTCGCCATCGGCAGTGCCCACATCAACTCCGCTCTTATCGAGCAAAGCGCCGAGCCCGCCGCAATAATTCCTCCGCAAATCACAGCGCCTGCGGTCTTTTTGCCGATAATTGTGAAGAACAGCAAAATCATTCCCAGCAAAAACAGGTACACAAACACAAACGCCGTGCTTTGAAAAACCGCTTCGATGAGCGACAGATGATTGAACAGGTTTTTCGGTAGCAAAAGTGCGCCGAAATTCTGCGAAAATTCGGGGAATTCAATGCCGAAATTCAGCGCAACCTCGCTCCAGCTTGCACCCCAAAAGCCGCCGAACGCCGTTGAAATCACGCTTGCTGCGAAAATAAACGCAAGATACGCCGCGCACATCATCGCGAGATTTATAAGCTGCCCGACAAGCCAATTCAGCCTGCCCGTTCGGATTATCGAGAACATAAGGCTGCCATCGGTTTTTGGAAAATCGGAAGAAACCGCGAGAAATCCGAGCGGAATTATCAGCAAAAGCGAACCCGAATTCAGTGCCGCGATGTACGGTTCAAGCGCGTTCAGCGGCTTTCCCATAATCTCGGCGTTTTCGGAAAGCGGTTTTACGGCGAACAGGTAAATAAAAACGGCAAGCGCGGCGAGAATTATCATTCGCGAGTTTAAAATCCACTTGCGAAAATCCGTCAGCGCACAGAAAAACGCGGTTTTCAGATTGATTTTTTTCACGTCAGCACCCCTTGTCCGCACGTTTTTCCATAATTACGGCAAATCCCGCGAAAATCGCCGCCGCAAACAACACGTTTACCACGATAATTTTCACAAAAATCGCGTTCACTTCAATCTCAAAAAGCGCGCTCGCAGAGCTTGGAGTAAACGGCAAGGTTCGGTCGAAAATATCATATTCTCCCGCTGCCACCGCATTTGTTTGGATATCGGAAAGCAGGGTTTCCGAGATGAATTTCAGCAGAAACGGCACGCACAAAATTATGTATAAATTCGAGCAAAACGAGCATAAAAAGAACGCGGGAAGAACGCTCGCTGCCCCGTAAACAAACGCAGAAAGCGCCTTTTTTGCGATTGTGATAAACACTCCGTTTGGCAGATATTCCGCGATTATTCCGGGGGATTGCCAGTGCGGCAGCAAGTATCCTCGCATCGATGTGATTGCCGGGCGTACTGATGACATGATGAAAATCAAGGGCGTCAATGTATTCCCTAAGCAGATTGAGGAAATCCTCCAGCAGTTCCCTGAGCTTTCCAGCGAGTACCAGATCCGCATCTCCCATCTGGACGGCAAGGACACCATGCGCATCTACGTGGAGACCAACGGCTCCGTGGA
>SFLN01000070.1 GCA_004554555.1 [Eubacterium] saphenum
TAAAACGTCTGCGGAATCGCAATCCGCTGAGCGCTGAGATTTAATTTTACGGCGATGATTTGCGGTGACAAACGCAAAATCCGCTGCGGTGAAGGCACTTTAGCCTATTGAAAAATCCTCGCGTGAAGCAGTCCGCAGACATTTCTACCGCGATGGCGGCAGGTTTAGCCGCTTGGAGCGTTTACATAGATTATTCCATCAGAAATGGGTGATTACGATGTGCGCTTTGATGAAACGGAAAGGAAAATACGGCTGAAAGGATTGATTCCGATGTCCGATAAGGTTTGCTCTAAGAACAAATTTTATTGAGAGGTATAGTCCGATGTAATACTGAATTACATACAATTGAATATGACGCTCCCCCGCCGGTTAGGACGGGGGAGATTTTGTGTTGCGCTGCAGCCCGGAAAGCCGTTTTCGCTGCTAACC
The DNA here is from genome assembly GCA_004554555.1 of [Eubacterium] saphenum. GTDB lineage: Bacteria > Bacillota > Clostridia > Oscillospirales > Ruminococcaceae > CAG-115. Next base: position 430 of record SFLN01000070.1, read on the forward strand.
GCCGTGATTATCGGACAATTCAGCATCTGTATTGCCGCCCACAGCGCTGTTTACCACAAATTTAATTGTTGACAATTCTTACGAAATATAGTATAATGATACTACAAGGAAAAAACGAAATTCGTTTTTGCGGAGTGGGGTTGAAAGACTTCGCTCTATTTTTTTAATTTATATCGATAATCCCCCGCACCGGTCGGGGGATTTTTGTAATTTACAGCATTTTCACAACCCGCGCGTTCTCCAAAATCAGAACGGCGTACGCGCCGATTCCCTCTCCCGCAAGGCCTAAGCCCTCTTCGGTTGTCGCCTTGACGGAGATGTTCTCGATATCAGCGGCGAACGCTTTCGCGAGATTTTCGCGCATTTTTTCGATATAACCCGCGAGCTTCGGCTTTTCGGCAACAATTGTCACGTCAAGATTGCCGAGCGCGAAGCCCTTTTCACGCATCAGCCCGACAACAATTTCGAGCAGCTTCATACTGTCCGCGTCCTTGAAACGGCTGTCGCTGTCGGGGAACAGCTTTCCGATATCGCCGAGCGCAAGCGCCCCCAAAACCGCGTCCATAACCGCGTGTACGGCAACGTCCGCGTCCGAGTGCCCGAGCAGCCCCACTTCGCACGGTATCTCCACGCCGCACAACACCAGCCGCCGCTCCGGAACAAGCCGGTGCACGTCATATCCAAAACCGATTTTCATCGTTTCACCTCGCGTTCCCCAAAAACCGCCCGCGCTGCCGCCAAGTCATCGGGGCGGGTTATCTTCATATTGCAGGACGAAATCTCCGTGATTTTCACGCGTTCGCCGCAAAGCTCCAACACCGACGCATCGTCAGTTACCTCTCGCTCACCGATTTCCGCAGCGCATTTCTCGAACAAATCCCGCCGAAACGCCTGCGGTGTCTGCGCGTAGTAAAGGTTCTCACGAGGCGGAGTTTTCACGATAAAGCCGCTCTCATCGACAACTTTCACGGTATCGACAGCCCGACAAGCCGCGATAGCCGCGCCGAATTTCTCCGCGTCCGCGAACACTCTTTCGATATCAGCCGTATCGATAAGCGGTCTTGCGCCGTCGTGAACCGCAATAAAATCGCAGCTTTTGTCCGCAGCCGAAAGCGCGTTTTTCACCGACTCAAAGCGCGTTCTCCCGCCGCAAACCACGCTCTTCAGCTTATTCACGCCGAACCGCACGGCAAGCTCCCGATATTTTTCGCAAAACTCCTCGGGTGCCGCGATTATGATTTCGGCGGTTTTTTCGCACCGGTCAAATTTCAGCGCGCTCATGATAAAAACGGGCACGCCGCCGATTTCGGAAAGCTGCTTGTTCACGCCGCCCATTCGCAGCGACGCGCCCGCAGCAAGTATGATTACAGAAAACATTTTACCCTCTGTCTTGACGAAAACTCACTTTCCCCGCCGAAAATTCCCGTGGAATTTGAAGTAGTTCAGCTCGCTTTCAAAGTTGCCAAGGAGCTTTCGCACAACGGGTTCCTTCACGTTCCCGTCAAACTCGATGTAGAACATATAGTCGTCGGGGAATTTCATCTTGACCTCGGTCGGAAGCGGCTTTGACTGAATTTTCGACATCGACAGCCCGTTCACCGCGAATTTCGTGAGCAAACGGTACAGCGCGCCCGAAATATTCGGGATTGAGAGCGAAACCGCAACCGTGTCCGCGCCGTCGTAAACCTCGATATTTTTGGAAATGCAGATGAAACGCGTGCGGTTGTCGGGGTCGGAGGCGATTGAGTCGCGGACAATATCCAGCCCGTGCATCTCCGCGCACTCCGCCGAGCAAATGCACCCAAGCTCGCCGCTTTCGTTCTCCGAAACCATTTTCGCAGCGGCGGCGTTGTTGTGGTACGGGATAACCGTAAGCTCGGGGCGCTCGTCGATATATCTTGCGCACTGCCGGATTGCCTGTTCGTGCCCGAAAAGAATCTTCACATCCTCCTCGCGGACGCCCTTTTTTGCCGCGAGAACGTGCGCGCACTCCACGTCAACCGTACGGCAAATATACACATTATGCCTCTCCAGAAGCTCCATATTCGCGGTAACCTCGCCCGCCGTGCTGTTTTCAACCGGCAGAATTCCGTAATCCACATCGCCGTTCTCGACTGCCTCGAAAACCTCCTTGAACGACGCGAAAAAGCTGATAGAACCGCTGTCGAAGAGCTTTTTGCAGGCTGCGTGACCGTAAGCGCCCTCGATTCCCTGCACGGCAACCGACGCTTTCGGCTTGATTTTATCGGTGTACTTTATCTCGATATCGGGACAAATCTCGTTTATCTGTGAGCATTTCGAGATGTCCATAATGTTCATAAAGAGAAACGCCGCGCTTTTCCGAAGCGGCTCGGGCGTGTTCTCGCAAACATTGTCGATGATGAATTTCTCGCGGTCGCCCTGAAAGACAACCATATTGTTCGCCGCCTTGAATTTGGCAACGTCCAGCGTCAGGTTCATTCTCTCGATGAACAAATCCAGAATTTTATCGTCTATCGCGTCAATTTTTCCGCGAATTTCGGTTAAATCCATTTTGCTTTTCCCCCGTCAATCCCGTGAACTTTCGGTTTCACCCAAAGAGCTTTCCTCATAATTTTCGGCAATCACCACAACAACCATTTCCAGCTCGCTCACTCTCACAAGGTCGCCGACTTCCTTGCTGCATTTAAGGACAGTGCCGTCGGGAACGTCGTTGCTCTTCTTGGTTTGAACGATATATTTTATGTTCAGCTTTTCGAGCTTTGCGGTATAGGTTGCCTCATCGTCGCCCTTGTATTCCGGCATCGGGACAACGCTCTTGCCCTTGCTCACCTTAACCTTAATCTGAGTTCCGAGCGGCACAAACTCGCCGGGTTCAATCGACTGGTCGAAAATCATACCCGCGCTGTACTCGTCGGAATAATCGTAAGTCGGAACAAAAACAAGCTTGCCCTCATAGCGCGCGGCGGTTTTCTCGTAGCTGCAGTCCTTGAAATCGGAAATCTGAATGGTTGCCGCAGGCGGCTCGGAGGAGCTTTCGGCGGTGCTCTCGGTGCTTTCCGTTGTTGAAGAACTCTGCGTTGACGAGGAGCTTATTGTTGACGAAGAAGATGTTGAAGAAGAGCTGCTCTCGGAAACAGGCTCGGGTTCGTTTTTCCCGAATACGCCCGACATCGCAAGCGCAAAGGCAATTGCGAAGATTATCAAAACCACGCCCACTCCGATAAGCACGGCAAGCGTTTTGCGGCGCTCCTTCTGCTTTTTCTCAATCATTTTTTTCTCGCGGCTTGTGAGGCGGCTGCCGTCGGAAGCGCGGTTTGCGTCATTTCCGATGTAGCGCGGCGGCGCGAACAGCTTATCCACAAATTCCGTGACGCTTCTGATACGCGTTTCGGTGGAAAGCTTCATTCCGTTCATAATAACCTTTGAAACGTTTTGCGGAACGTTTCGGTTAATCATCATCGGCTCGAGCATCGGATTACCCGAGCGCGCGATAGCCTCAGCGGGAGCTGTTCCGGTGAGCACGCGGTAAAGCACCGCAGAAATGCCGTAAACGTCCGTCCAGGTGCCGTTGATTTCGTTCGTGTACTGCTCGGGCGCAGCGTAGCCGCTGAACATTTCGCAGGCAATCTCGGTGTTCGTGGTGCGCTCTGCGGAAATGCAAAATCCCGCGAGCTTCAGCTCCATTTTATCGGTAACAAAAATTGTCTGCGGAGAAATTCCTCGGTGAATGATACCCGCCGCGTGAATAAGCGAAAGCGTGGTGAGGATAGGCGGGAAAAGCTCCTTAACCTGCTCCCACGAAAGCTCACCCGCGGAGTTTTCGAGAAACGTTTTGAGCGAAATTCCGCTGATAAATTCCAGCACGGCATAGCAGGTGCCGTTCTCGTAAAAGATATCCAGAACCGCCTGTATATGCGCCATACCGCGCAGCTTCATCAAAGAGCGGTGCAAGTCCGCGAACTCGGACATATAGGTCTTGTAAAGCGCGCTGTTATCGGCATTCACGGAGATTTCGGTTTCGCCCTTCATTCTCGAACAAAGCGTGTCGGGCATAAATTCCTTTATGGTTACGCGGGTTTTGGTCATGGTATCGTAACCGATGTAAACCGCGCCCTCGCCGTTGTAGGAAAGGAGCTTTCCGACAATATAACGCTCGTTCAGAAACGTTTTCGGCACAAGATAGGTTGGAATACAAGGGTCAGAATCGCTGTACCCGCAGAGCTTGCAGGGGCCGTCATAGTTTTTGTCGTTCATACAGCCCATACAAAGTGAGGTTTCCTTTTGCATCAGTCCACCGTCCTAAGTTAAATTTAAGTAAAAATCAATATTTCCACATATTATATCATACTCCAAAATTGCCAAAAAGTCAAGAATTATGACAAGATTGTAATTATTTAATTTGATATTGTATCTAATTTGTAACCATTTTCTTCGTTTATGACATAATTGAGCAAATTCCGACAAACTATTTTGTGTAATTTCACAACAAAAAATTGCAAGCGGCACTTGCAAAATTTAAACAAATGTGGTATAATCCATATAAGGGCAAATTTTACCCGATGAAAACCGACGATTGAAAGGAGATTTTTACTATGAGTTTTCTGGACGATATTCTGGACAAGGGCAAAACAGTTGTTTCAAGCGCAAGCAAAAAGACCGACACGGCGGTTCGTTTTTCCAAGCTGAAGGTTAAGGAGTCGCAGCTCAACGCCGATATCAAGGCGAAGAACGAAAAGCTCGGCGCAGTTATTTACGATATGTCAAAGACAGGTGTAAAGGAAAGCGAAGAGTTTGACGCTCTGCTCGCGCAGATTGACGAGGATTACGCGAAGCTTGCCGAGGTTGAGGCACAGCTTGACGAGTTGAAAAACGTTGTAACCTGCCCGAAGTGCGGCGCAAAGACCAAGAATGACAACGCTTTCTGCCCCAAGTGCGGCGCAAAGCTCCCCGAGAAGAAGGTTGAGGAGCCGGCTCCCGCTGAGGACAACGACGAGGAATAATCCACAATACATAGCAACAGGCTGCCGAAATTTCGACAGCCTGTTTTTTTCTTACAATGAAACGTGCGAACACACGGCGATTTTACCGTTCAATAAACGGCGCGTTGTACTTGTTCATCAGATATTCGCGGTCACTTGAAAGCTCAACCACAACAACATTCCCGTTTATTATTTGGAAAGCCGCATAGTTGCTTGACGTGTTGTAATGGTGGACATATTCCGCGACAAAATATATCTCGTCGCCCGAATCCGCGGACGTATGCACGCCGCCCGAAACCGCCGAAAGGTCATCGTCGGACAGCTCCGAGCCGTTTTCGATTTTGCTCAAAATCTCGTCTTTGTTTAACATAATAACTCCTCCCGAAATCAAGATTTGCTTTCTATATATTTATACGACCAAAAACCGAAAATGTAAAATCACCCGAACAAATTTTCCATCTCTTCCATAAAATTCTCGTCGTAGAGCTTCGGGTAATAGCCGAAAACCAGCTCGTAGAACTGCCTGTCGGTGAGCGCGGAAAATTCCCCCATAAGAAATCCCGGGTAACTTTTCATCGCGTCGCACATTGATTTCGCCTTGCCGAAATCACCGCGCGTGAGCTTTTCGCAGATTTTGTCGTTGCCGAAAATTATCGCGGGAATATGCCGCAGAGCCTTGTCGTAATCAAACTCGGGCGCGGCGTAAACCCGCTTGAAATAAAGGCTCACCTTTGGATAGAAGAACTTGTTTTTCGCCTTGATTTCGCGCTTCAGATTTTTCATCAGCTTTGAAAGCGGCTCTTTTTCGTTTCCCGCGTGAGAAAGCGCCGCCGAAAGCGCGTCCAAAAGGGCGCAGGTGTTAAGCGTGAGCGCGTCCTCGCCGATAGCGGAATACGCTTCTTTCAGTATCATCATTACGCGTCCGAGCGCGTTTTTTTCGGTCATCGGCATAGCTTCTCCTTTGAAAATTTCGGTCAACGTTAACGTTAAACGGGCAAAAAACGAGCGGCAGGAAACCCGCCGCCCTGTTCATTTATAATTACTCATCTTCGGGAACGAGCACAGCGTAGTTTCCCTCGTCGCGCTTGTACACAACGTTTACAACGCCCGTCTGCGCGTTTTTGAACATAAAGAACGTGTGGTCGAGCAGGTTCATCTGGAGAATAGCCTCCTCCACGGTCATCGGCTTCATACGGAAATTCTTGTATCTGATAACCTCGTAGTCGGTTTCCTCCGGCTCGGGAGCAAGTCCCGAAAACGCGTTCTCGCGCAGGCTCTTCTCAATCTTGGTCTTGTGCTTTCTGATTTGACGGATAATTCTGTCGATGGTCACATCGAGAGCGTCATTTTTGTCGCGCGCGGTCTGCTCGGCGCGGTAGATGATGCCGTTGTACTTCACGGTCAACTCAAGTATAATCAAATCCCTGCGCTCCGCGAGAGTAATCTTCGCCTCGGCGTCCTCGGGGAAAAATCTGTCCAGCTTCGCGCTCAGCTTTTGTTCAGCGTAATCGGTGAACGATTGGGAAATATTCAGCTTTTTCGCAGCTATTGTAACCTTCATAAAACCAGTTCCTTCCGTTTTGAAATTAGGCTTTTCGCCTAACTTTATTTTAACATATCTTTGCAAATATTGCAAGAGTTTGCGCATAATTTTAGGCAATTTTCACAATTATTTGCAGGATTTTTCTGCAATTACACTAATGAAATATTCGTTCATTCACACCTTGTGCAATATTTCAAACACAAAACTCACAGCTTCACAAAATGCGGTTTTCTCTGACGAAAGACGGTGTAAAACTCAAAGCCCGCGTCCTTCAAAAAGCTCTCTGCGAGGTCAAAATCCGCGACAATATCGGCGGTGTTGTGGGCGTCGGAGCCGACCGTGATGATTTCGCCGCCAAGCTCGCGGTATCTTTTCAGGATAAACGGGTGCGGATTTGCGTGGGAAAGCCCTTTGCGAAGCCCCGCGGTGTTGATTTCGATACCCTTGCCCAAGCTCACGATTTTCCGCAGAATTTCATCGATGATTTCGCGAAAATCCACGGGATTATAGCTCTTCTCGGGCGAATAGCGCACCGCGTAGTCCAAGTGCCCGTACACGTCAAAATCCGAGAACGCGCCTATGTTTTCAACAATGCTCTCGAAGTAGCGCAGAACGCCGTTTTTCTGACCAAGCTCCGCGAAATATTCGGGAAAATACGGGTCCTTCCCGTCAATCAGGTGCGACGAGCCTATCACAAAGTCAAACCCGCGCCCGTCAAGGTACTCGCGAAGCCGCTCCCCGAGATGTTTCATCAAACCCAGCTCCACTCCGAACAGCACCTCGATTTTCCCCGAAAGCTGCTCCCTCACGCGGAAAAGCTCGTTTCGATAAGCCTCGGTATCGAGAAGAAACTCGCCGCCCGGGTAATCAAAATCGTTGTGCTCGGTGAAACAGATGGTTTTCAACCCTTTTTCAACCGCCGAATTTGCCATTTCAACAAGCTTGTCCGTGCCGTCTGTTGAAAATGTTGAATGTGTATGAAAATCGGATAAAATCATAAATTACCTTCCTTAATTTGCCAAACCTAAAATTGTCAAGGGTTATAATCTCGTGTTTTTCTCAAATAATACTCCCGAAAGGAAGTGTTTTGTATGGACAACTATCTCTGCCCGTGCGGCTATATTTACAGCGAGGAGCTCGGCACCCCGAACCGCGGTATCGCTCCCGGAACAAAATTTTCGGATTTGCCCGATGACTGGCGCTGCCCCGTGTGCGGGCTTTCAAAGGACTATTTCGGCTCGCGAAACTCGATTATAAACGCGCTCGATATCCCGAAAACGCTTTAACAGCGCGGTCTTAGCTCTCGTCAAGCAGTGCAAAATAATCGCGGTGCTCGGCGTATTTCGCGCGGTGAGTTAAGGAGAGCTGCTCCACGTCGATGTCGAAGAACTTGTGGATTGCCTTGCCGGTTTCATATTTGCCGTTTGCGTGATAATAGCAGCGCGAGTCAAAGTCCGAGTCAAGCCAGATAACCCGCCCGTCAATCACCGCGAAATTAAATTCGTGCGTCGCCTCGGACGGCTTCTCCTCAAAGCACATGCCGCTCTCCGCGCCCGTGCCGTGGACGTTGTAGATTTCGATGCCCTGCGCCGCCGCGAGAGCCGCCGTGATGTTGGAGTAGCCGCCGCAAACCGTGGATTTGTTCTCCAAAACATACTTGAGCGTGAGCGTTTCCTCGGGCACTCCCCTGTCAAACGCGGGATAATCGTAGTAAATGTTGTTCGCAACCCAGTTTTCGATAGCCCGAAGCTTGTCGTAATCGCTCTCAAGCCCCGCGCAAATCATATTGCTGAGCGCCTGCACCTTCAAAAGAGTTTCCTGCACGGTCTGCTTGTCCGAGCCGATTGCCACATACTCGGAAACCTGCTCGAGCGGCTGTTCGACAGCCTTTTCGGTGACGCTTGTATTCTTCTCGGCAACGTCCGAGCAGTCGGGCAGACAAACCTTGCCGTCCGCAAATTTCACGCGGTACCAAGCTCTGCTGCCGCTTTTCTCGAAAACCCGAAACGTGGTGAAACCGTCCGTGCCCGAGTGAAAATCAATCGTCGCAGTGAACTCGTCGCCGTTTGTTGAAAGATTGATGTCTGCGTCACGGTCGGCGGTAACCTTACTTATACCGTCGGGCGGGATTTTCCCCGTCACCGTCACCCTCAGCCCCTCAAACGCGATTTTAATATCGCTTTGCGGGTCGTAAGTCACAACACAAATGTCCGTTTCCTCTGCGGGATTTTCAGCCGTTGAGATTTCGGAATTTGTGGAATTTGACGAACTTGTTGAATCTGTTGAATTTTCGGGATTGTCCGAGCTGTTTTCAACAGAAGAGCTTGCGGAATCGGTTGAATTTGTTGAACCTGTTGAAACAGACGAGCTTTCACCGGTAGAAGAGTAAACGGGAACTGTCGAAGCGCTGTCCGAGCCGCTCTTGCAGCCCGCCAGAACGACTGCCGCGAGAACAAGCGCGGTAAATCCGATTTTTTTATACATTTAAATACACCTCGTTACACCATTTTACAACATAACGAGGTGTTTGTCAACCGATTTCACGTCATTTTCATCTTCACTTTTTGGCAAGCACAGTCACCAGCCCGTCTGCCTGCGCCGATGAGATATCCGCGCCGACAATGTTCCCGTCGATAACGATAAGGTTCGCGCAGATAGGCACGGCGGGATTTGAGCCGTCGAAATTCTTGATTTTATAGGTGTACTTTTTGGCAATATGCGCGCGGTATTTTCGTAAATCAAAGCCCTGCTCGCGCTGGAGGGCGTTGTACTCCTCGTATGCCTCGTCAAATTCCACGGGAATACGGATTTCCTCAATTTCAACGGGCACGTTTCCCGCGTCCCAGCCGAAGCTCTCGATAAAGGCAATCCGCTCGTAGTCGTTTTTGCCCGAAATACCGCCCGCCGCCGATGAAATAAACCGCGTCAAAATCCAAACCGCCGCCGCTATCAGCAGGATTATGCCGATAACCGCCGTTTTCCCCGAACGCGCTCTTCTTTTGGTCATAATTTTCACTCCCGTCAGGTTTGTCAAATCGTCAAAGTATTTATATGTAAAAAATGCACGGTTTAGAAACAAAAAATTGTGCGCTCCAAATTTATCGATACAATATGTTGTGATAAAATAACTAAAAAAAGCAAAAAAACTTTGTTAAATGTGACAAAACACGGCTCTATCATTGAATTTAGGCTAGAAATATGGGATTTTTTGTGCAAAATGACAACCAAACGGTGATTTTTATAGGTGAATTTTGTAGTCGTTAGTGAAAATATATAAACGACCTTTGAAATATTTGTTAGTTTAGGCTCTTTTATTTTTTAGCTAAGTTTGGTATTATAGTAGTAGCGAAAAATTTACTATAAT
>SFLN01000071.1 GCA_004554555.1 [Eubacterium] saphenum
GCGATCGGGCTTTTTCTACATATTTCCCCAAAAATAATTCTCGAAAACCCTTGACAACCGCGAAAAAATGTGCTATAATATAAGTCTAGAAATGGGGCCGTAAAGGCTTCGACGGGGATTTTGAAGCACGATAAGCGAGTAGTGCGGGCGAAAGCACTTTAATAGTCGCAAACTTAAATTTAAACGCAGACGACGATCTCGTTTTAGCAGCTGCCTAAGCGCGCTGCCGTCATACCTCGCATTACCACGGGCGGGGATATGGCGTCGACTAGTGGTAAACGTCATTGATGAGTTGCCTTGCATTCAGTGATGTATCAAAGGCTACCGAGCGGCTGAGCCTGTTTGCCGGCGCTGCCGTAAGGGAACTTTAAAAGACAGACTGCACTCGGAGAAAGTTGTGTCGACGGGTTTTCGGACAGGGGTTCAATTCCCCTCGGCTCCACCAAAAACACAATAGCACGGTCTAAAAGACCGTGCTATTGTGTTTTTTCAGCGTTTTTGAATTTTTCGCACAAGCAAGAAAAATTCAAAAGCCGCGGGTTGTTCGTATATCAGAGTTTGCAATAGGCTATTTCGCTTCCGGTTTCGGCTCGGGGCGATTTTTATGTTCTCAAAAATCCCCTTGACTAAACGCGAAAAATGTGATAAAATAGAGTTGATAAAAAATCTAGGAGGTCAATTATGCCTGTTTATGTAAAAGAAACCGCCGACCGCTGCCTGCACTGCAAGGTTCCGCAGTGCCAGAAGGGCTGTCCGGTTCATACGAATATTCCGCAAGTAATCTCGCTGTTCCAGGAGAACAAGCTCCGTGAGGCGGGGAAAATTTTGTTCGAGAACAACCCGATGTCGCTCGTTTGCTCAATCGTCTGCGACCACAACCGTCAGTGCCGCGGACACTGCGTTTTGGGTAAAAAGGGCGCTCCAATCAACTTCAGCGTTATCGAGCAGTTCATCTCGGACGCTTATTTTGACAGCATGGAGATTGAAAAGCAGCCGTTCAAGGGCAAGAAGGTTGCCGTTATCGGCGGCGGTCCCGCGGGAATTACAGTCGCGTTCAAAATGGCAGCCGCGGGTTATGACGTGACGATTTTCGAGAGCAAGGACGATATCGGTGGCGTTTTGAGATACGGTATACCCGATTTCAGACTGCCTCGTTCAATCTGCGACCGTTACCGCAACAAGCTGCTTGAAACGGGAGTTAAAATCCGCCCGAACACCGTTATCGGCGGTTCTCTGGAGATAAACAATCTGTTCAGGGACGGCTATGCGGCTGTTTTCATTGGCACGGGAGTTTGGCGTGCGAAAACGCTCGGAATTAAGGGCGAGAGCCTGCCGAACGTTCATTACAGTATGGATTTCTTGATGAACCCGAACGGCTATAATCTTGGTGAAAGTGTTGCGATAATCGGAATGGGCAACGCGGCAATGGACGTTGCGAGAGTTGCTCTTCGTCACGGCGCGCGGCACGTCACGCTTTTCGCGAGAAGCAAGCGTGTTACGGCAAGCCCGCACGAGTTTTCCTACGCGCAGCTTGAAGGCGCGGAGATGGTTTTCGGTAAAGCTATTACCGAAATAACCGAGGAAGGCCCCGTGTTCAAGACGGCAATTTTTGATGAAAACGACAAGGTTATCGGCTATGAGGACGAGCTTGATTATGTGAAATCCGATTCGACGGTTATTTCGATAAGCAACGGTCCGAAGAACAAGCTGATTTTGACGACGCCGGGACTGCAAGCCAACGACCAGGGCTTGCTTATCACCGATGAAAACTGTATGACAACGGTTGACGGCGTGTTTGCGGCGGGTGACGTTGTGCAGGGCGCGAATACTGTTGTTCACGCGGTTGAAGAAGCAAAGCGCGCTGCCGATGGAATGATACGTTATCTTGAAAATCTTTGAGGAGAAAAGAATGACAGTTTTGACAAAACGCCGAGTTTCGGTTAAATTTCAGATTTTGGCGGGACTTGCGGCGATTGTGGGAGCGGTTGCGCTGCCGCAGATTTTTCACGCGCTCGGCGCTGTATCGGGACTTGGTACATCGCTCGGCGAAACGTTTTTGCCGATGCACCTGCCGATAATTCTTGTGGGACTGCTTGCCGGTCCTTACGCGGGAGCGGCTGCGGGCGCGGTTAGCCCTGTTATCAGCTTTTTGCTGTCGGGAATGCCGAAAATCGCGATGCTGCCGTTTATGTGCATTGAGCTGTGCGTGTACGGCTTGATTGCTGGATTGCTCGCGGGCGCGAAAATGCCGACAATATGCAAGCTGCTTATTGTACAGATTGGCGGCAGATTAATCCGCGCGGCGGCGATAGCGATTTCGATTTTTGCTTTTGGCAACGAAAGCGTGAAAGTCGCGGCAATCTGGAGCAATCTCGCTGTCGGTTTGCCGGGAATTTTGCTTCAATTGTGCATAATCCCGCTGTTGATTTACAGAATTGACGGGCTGAAAAAGAATGAGCGATAATCTCGAAAAATGCCGTGAAATCCTTAAAAGCGGCGAATACACGCTCGTCCTGTTTGACGGGAAAACTCTTCTCACGGACACCAAGCGCGGTGTAAAACCTTTGCTGGACTTGCTTGACAGGGAAACCGATTTGAGCGGATTTTCGGCGGCGGATAAGGTTGTGGGCAAAGCGGCGGCGTTTCTCTATGTTCTGCTGAACGTGAGGGAAATTTACGCCGATGTTATCAGCACCCACGCGCTTTCGGTTCTCGAAGAACACCAAATTCCCGTGGTGTACGGAACTTTGACCGATAAGATAAAAAACCGTGCGGGAACGGGATTTTGCCCGATGGAAACGGCGGTGCTTTGCGAGGAAAGTCCCGAAAAAGCGCTTGAAAAAATCCGCGGGAAAGCAAAAGAGCTTGCCCCAAAATAGTATCGGAACAGCCTCTTGAACGGGGCTGTTTTTGATTTGCAATTTTTCTTGACAATGAGGCAAAATAGTGCTATAATAAAATCAGTATGCAATAAAAGAGGGGATAAAAGTGACAATATTTTACAATTTTGGCGGAAATATGTATATAAACATAACAAACGGCTGCCCGTGCAGCTGCGTTTTCTGCATAAGGAAGAACGCCGATTCGGTCTGCGACAACGACAGCCTTTGGCTTGAACACGAGCCGAGCTTTGATGAAATCAAGGCTGCTTTTGAGAAATTTGACAAAAGCGGCGCTCGGGAAGCGGTTTTCTGCGGTTACGGGGAGCCGACGGTTCGTGTGGAAATGCTGCTTGAAACGGAAAAGCTTATCCGCGAGAACACCGATATGAAAATCCGCCTGAACACCAACGGCTTGGTGCGGCTTATCCACAAGGATTTTGATATAACGCGGTTTAAGGGGCTTCTCGACAGCGTTTCGGTGAGCCTTAACGCGCCGACTGCAAAGCGTTATAACGAGGTTACGCGCCCGTCCTTTGGGGAAGCGGCGTTTGATGAAATGCTGAAATTTGCGGCTGATATGAAAAATCTCGGCATACAGACCGGATTTACCGTGGTTGACATCATTTCCGATGAGGAAATCGCCGAGTGCGGACATCTTGCTGAAAAGCTCGGGATACCGCTTCGCGTAAGGCATTATATAACCGATAACGAGAGTTACACATAATGAGAATTTTAGGAATTGACCCCGGGTATGCGATTGTCGGATTTGGCGTTTTGGAGTACGACAACGTGCGTTTCAAGGTGCTGAAATACGGCGCGATTACAACCTCGCCCGATGACAGATTTGACTTGCGGCTGAAAGAGATTTACGATGATATGAACGTGCTTCTCGACAAGTTCAAGCCGGATTGTATGAGCGTGGAAAAGCTCTATTTCAACACGAATATAACCACGGGTATCGACGTGGCCGAGGCGCGCGGTGTGATAACGCTTGCTGCGGCTCAGAAAAACGTGCCGATTTTCGAGTACACGCCTTTGCAGGTTAAGGTCGCGGTCACGGGCTACGGCAGAGCTGAAAAGCGGCAGATGCAGGAGATGACGAAAAATATTCTTCACCTCGCTGAAATCCCGAAGCCCGATGACGCCGCCGACGCGCTTGCAATTGCGATTTGTCACGGTCACACGGGCGGCTCGAGGTTGTCGGAAATCGCTCGTGAAAACAAATGAGGAGAAAATTATGATTTACAGTCTTCGCGGAGAGCTTATAACTTGGGAGCAGGGGCTTGCGGTTGTCGAGTGCAATGGCGTGGGCTACGCGTGCCGCACAACGGCAAACACGCTTGCTGAAATACGCGACAAAAGCGAGGTTTTCCTGTTTACCTATCTGCACGTCACGGAAAATTCGCTGGATTTATTCGGCTTTTCGGACAGCGCCGAGCTTGCCTGCTTCAAGCAGCTTATTTCGGTATCAGGCGTCGGACCGAAGGCAGCGCTTTCCATTTTATCGGATATAACTCCGTCAAAGCTGGCGTTGTGCATTGCCACGGGCGACAGCAAAACGCTCACAAAATCGCCCGGTATCGGCACGAAAATCGCACAGAGAATTGTGCTGGAGCTGAAGGACAAGATTGCCAAGGAGCAGCATTTTTCATCGGAGGCTCTCCAAAGCGTGCCGCAAATCGGCAAAAACAACGTAAGCGAGGCGATGGAAGCGCTTGCGGTGCTTGGATTTGCGCCCGTGCAGATAAACTCCGCGCTTATGGGAGCGGACGTAAACGCGTCGGTTGAGGACTTGATAAAGTTTGGACTGAAAAATATTTCGTCAAAATAACGGGGTGGTAATTTGAAAAACAATAAAGCCGAAAACAATATCGCTGTTTTGGCGGCATTTCTATTAGGAATGGGACTTGGTGTTGCTTTTTGTGCAATGTTTATGCCCGAGGACAGGAATTTCTTGATTTCAATAACGATATTCTTCGCGGTAATGGTAGGAATTTTGTTCATAACATTTATGCTGGGCAAATTCCTCATTCCGTACATAAGCCGCAGAAAAGCTGCAATCCGAGCGCTCGGCAAGGACGGAATAAAAGTGCTGCGCCGCGATAAAACGGCAAAGCTTGCGTACAAGGGAATTTACGCGCTGCTCGACGGGAAATACCCCGAGGCGGAGTCTTTTTTGCAGGAAGCGCTTGCTCTCGCCGATGTGCGGCAAAATCAGATGTTCTGCGTGGAGTGGCTTATAAAGCTGTACGAGGCGATGGAGAACGAGGCGAAGATACGCTGGTGTTATCGGAAAGCGGTTGAGTATTCGCCCGACAATCCCGAAGCGCAGTCGCGGCTTGGTCACGCGTATTTTGCCGAGGGAAATCTCGATAAGGCGGAATACTGCTTTGAACAGGCGCTGCGCTATGACCCTAATAACGGCTATTCGTATTACAGCCTGGTGAAGATTTATCTTGTCCGCGGCGAGGACGAAAGAGCTTTTGAAACGCTTGAGAAGCTGATTAAAATCAACGAAAATCACCCTCTAGCACATTCGGAGTTTGCGAATTATTACGCAATGCAGGGAAACCGCGAGAAAGCCGAGGAGGAGTGCAAAAAGGCGCAGCTTTGCGGGTATAAGGAACCCGAGGAGCTGAACCGCCGCATAAACGCGATTCTGAGCTTTAACGAAACCGAGTTCAGCGGCGAGGATTTGCCGTCGCTTTATTACAGAAGAATTGAGAAAACCGAACAGGAGTAAATTTGATATGCTTGAGATGTCCAACGATGAGTTCGATTTCACCGAAAACCGAATGGTAGCGCCCACGGCAAGCGTGTCCGACAGCGATATGGAGCTTACCTTGCGCCCGAAATCGCTTGCGGAGTATATCGGACAGGACAAGGTTAAGGAGAATATGGCGGTGTACATCGAAGCGGCGAAAAAGCGCGGCGAGTGCCTTGACCACGTTTTGCTGTACGGACCGCCCGGTCTTGGTAAAACAACGCTTTCGTGTATAATCGCAAACGAAATGGGCGTAAATATCCGCATAACCTCGGGACCTGCTATTGAAAAAGCAGGGGATTTGGCGGCGCTTCTCACGAATTTGCAGCCGAATGACGTGCTGTTTATCGATGAAATTCACCGTCTTTCGCGGCAGGTTGAAGAGGTGCTTTATCCCGCGATGGAGGATTACGCGCTGGATATTGTTATGGGAAACGGCCCTGCGGCGCGCTCGATAAGGATAGATTTGCCGAAGTTCACGCTTATCGGCGCAACCACGCGTTCCGGGCAGCTTTCTGCGCCGCTTCGTGACAGATTTGGCGTTGTGCAGCGGCTGGAGCTGTACACCCACGAGCAGCTCTGCGATATCGTACAGCGCTCGGCGGTTATACTCGGGATACCTTGTATGAAAGACGGCGCGCTGGAAATTGCCCGCCGTTCAAGGGGAACGCCGAGAATTGCAAACCGTTTGCTGAAGCGTGTTCGTGACTTCGCGGAGGTGCTCGGAAACGGCAAAATCACCCGCGAAATTGCCGATACCGCTCTGCAAAAGCTGGAAATCGACAACCTTGGTTTGGACAGCCTGGACAGACGTTTCCTGGAAATGATAATAAAGGGCTACAACGGCGGACCTGTCGGTCTGTCAACGCTTGCTTCCGCGCTGAACGAGGAGGCGGTAACGCTCGAGGACGTCTGCGAGCCGTACCTTATGCAGCTTGGCTTTGTCGCAAAAACCGCGCGCGGGAGAATTGCCACGGAGCTTGCCTACAAGCACCTCGGGATTGCTCACAATGATGACGGACAGCAGACTTTAGACGATACTTGACAAGGTGAAACTATGATAGTATGTGCAAATAACGGGAATTTTCCCGCGAATAATACCGAAGAGCTGAAAACGGCGCTGAACGCGGCTTGCGGGGAAATCTGGCTTGGCGAGGGCACGGACACTTACCCCTGTATCGCGATTTTGTGCTGCGAGGAGGGCGCTTCGCTGAATTACTTTGCAAGCGAGGGCGGCGAGATGTACGTTTCGGTGGGGAACAGGCTGCTTCGCGGCACGATTGACGTGAACATTGACGGCGAGGTTTATCAGATAGAGCGCTCGCAGATTGTGCCTTACGACAAGCTTTTGCCTTGCGCAGAGGAGTTTCTGAAGAACACCGCGCTGCCCGAATGCATTTCTTGGGACAAATTGTAAAAAAGGAAAATAAAACGATGAGATTATCGGACAAATGGAAGGACTATGAGCTGCTGGACTGCTCGGACGGCGAGCGGCTTGAACGCTGGGGCGATGTGATTTTGATACGTCCTGACCCGCAGATTATCTGGAAAAACTCGCAGACCGCGCCCGAGTGGAACACGGCGCACGCGCGCTATATACGCTCGGACAAGGGCGGCGGCGCGTGGGATTACCGCAGAAAGCTGCCCGAGAGCTGGCAGATAAAATATCGCGATTTGACTTTTCTCGTAAAACCGACCGGCTTCAAGCACACGGGACTTTTCCCGGAGCAGGCGGTGAACTGGGATTACTGCACGGAGCTGATAAAAGGCGCAAACCGCCCGATAAACGTGCTGAACCTTTTCGCTTACACCGGCGGCGCAACCTTAGCCTGCGCGGCTGCGGGAGCGTCTGTTTGTCATTGTGACGCGGTTAAGGGAATGGTGGACTGGGCGAGAACCAACGCGAAGCTGTCGGGTTTGGCGGACAAGCCGATACGCTGGATAGTGGACGATGCGAACAAGTTTATCAAGCGCGAAATCCGCCGCGGAACGCGCTATGACGGGATAATTCTCGACCCGCCGAGCTACGGACGCGGCACAAACGGCGAGATGTGGAAGCTCGAGGACAGCATTTTCGGGCTTATGCAGGACATAACGGAGCTTTTGTCGGACAAGCCGCTGTTCTTGCTCCTGAACAGCTATACAACGGGACTTTCCGCGTCGGTTATGAGTTATTTGCTGCAAATGACCGTGGGGAAGCGCTTTGATATCGACATCATCTCCGAGGAAATCGGTATCCCCGTGAAACAAACGGGAATGCCGCTGCCTTGCGGAAGCACGGCGGTTGTCACATTCAAATAAATCCAAGCGGTAAGGCGAAAAGCTTTGCCGCTGTTTTTGTAAAAAAGCACTTGACTTTGCTCATCGAATTGTGGTATAATATATAATGTATTTTTGCGTTTAAGAAAAGGTGTATAAATTTGGATATAATAAGAACCGAAAACCTGTGTTATGATTACGTTACAACGGACGACGACGGAAATGTAACCGAAAAGAACACAGCGCTTATAAATGTAAATCTCACCGTTCCCGAGGGACAGTTTCTGGCTGTTCTCGGGCACAACGGCTGCGGCAAATCAACGCTTGCCAAGCATTTCAACGCAATACTCACGCCGACCTCCGGCAAGGTTTTCGTTGACGGCATCGACACTTCCGATGAGGACAGGATTTTCGATATCCGCCGCACGGTTGGTATGGTTTTCCAGAACCCCGACAATCAGCTTGTTGCGACAATTGTCGAAGAGGACGTTGCTTTTGCACCGGAAAATCTCGGTGTACCGCCGAAAGAAATCCGCGAGCGTGTTGATGACGCGCTGAAGCAGGTTGATATGTACGAGTTTCGCGAGCACGCTCCTCACCAGCTCTCGGGCGGTCAGAAGCAGCGCGTTGCCATCGCGGGAATTATCGCTATGCAGCCGCGCTGTATCGTGATGGACGAACCCACGGCAATGCTCGACCCAAAGGGCAGAAAAGAGGTTATGCGGACGATAAAGCGGCTCAACAAGGAGCACGGCATAACCGTTATTCTGATTACGCATTATATGGAAGAGGCGGCGCAGGCGGACAGAGTTGTGGTAATGGACAAAGGCGCGATTATAATGGACGACGAGCCGCACAAAATTTTCTGCCGCGAAAAGGAGCTGCGGGCGGTTGGACTGGACGTTCCGCAGGTGACAGAGCTTTGCTTTATGCTGCGGGAAAAGGGCGTTGACATTCCCACGGAAATCATCTTTGAGGACGAATGTGCTAGTGCAATTTCCGCGCTGGCGCTCAAAAAGAAAACGGCTGAGATTACCGAGGAAAAGCCGCGCGAGAGTTCCGAGAAAACCGCCGAAACCGTGCGTCTTGAGAACGTGACGTACAAGTACAGCGTCGGCACGCCGTTCGAGAAAACCGCTGTTGACAACGTAAGCTTGTCGATAAATCAAGGCGAGTTTATCGGGATAATCGGTCACACAGGCAGCGGCAAATCCACGCTTATCCAGCACCTGAACGGTCTTATAAGGCCGACTTCGGGCACGGTTTTCATTGACGGCGAGGACATTCACTCCAAGAAGGTGAAAATCCGAGATGTGCGGTTTAAGGTTGGAATTGTTTTCCAGTACTCCGAGCACCAGCTTTTCGAGGAAACGGTTGCAAAAGATATCGCGTACGGCCCGAAAAATATGGGGCTTTCGGACGAGGAAATCAAGGTTCGCGTTGAGGAAGCGGCTCAGAGTATGGGGATAACACACCTTCTCGAAAAATCGCCGTTTGAGCTGTCGGGCGGACAGCAGCGCCGCGTTGCGCTTGCGGGAGTGCTTGCGATGAACCCCGAAACGCTCATTCTCGATGAACCCGCCGCCGGTCTTGACCCAAAGGGACGAAACAAAATTCTCGGGCTTATCAAGGATTACCGCGAGAAATCGGGCAAAACGATAATTCTCATCTCGCACTCGATGGAAGATATTGTAAAATTTGCCGAAAAGGTGCTTGTGATGAACAAGGGGAAAATCTTCTGTTTCGATTACACGGACAATGTTTTCAAGAACACGGAAAATCTGGTTTCGATAGGACTTGACGTTCCGCAGATAACGCGGCTTGCTCACAAGCTGAAGGAAAGTGGAATTGAGATAGGAAACGATATTTATACAACGGAAAGAGCCGCAGACAGGCTGCTTTCATTATTATAAGCAAGGAAAAATCTGATGATAAAGGACATTACAATCGGGCAGTATTTCCCGGGGAAATCGCCAATTCACCGAATGGACAGCCGTGTAAAGCTGCTGTTGGACTTGGTTTATCTGGTAATGCTGTTCACGGCGCAGAGCTTTACGGGGCTTTTGGTCGGGCTGTTTTTTATGGTTATGTGCTATATAATCGCCGACATTAAGCTGAAGATGATTTTGAAGAGCGTGAAGCCGATTTTGCCGCTGATGATTTTCACGGCAATTCTGAATATGCTGTTTATCGGCGGAGAAAAGCCGCTGTTTCAGTGG
>SFLN01000072.1 GCA_004554555.1 [Eubacterium] saphenum
TTTGAGCTGCTTTTTCAGCTCGTTCAAATCGGCGAATTTCCGTTCCTCGCGGAGAAATTTCACGAGAGAAACCGCGATTTTCTCGCCGTATAAATCGCCGTGAAATCCAACAATATGCGTTTCCATAACAACCTTTTCGTTATCTCCGACCGTTGGACGAACGCCGATGTTTGTTATCCCGCGATAGTTTTTCCCGTGAACCTGAACGTAGCTCTTGTACGCACCGAAACGCGGGATTATGTTGGTTTCGGGGATAACCTGATTTATTGTCGGGAAATCAATCGTCCTGCCAAGCTCGTTTCCGTGAACCACGGGCAGATTGAACATCAGCTCGTAGCCCAAAAGCCTGTTTGCCGCTTCGATTTCACCTTTTCGTATAAGCTCGCGGATATGCGTTGAGCTGATAATCTCACCGTCAAGACAAACGTCCTCGGCAATTTTCACGGTTATCCCGTACTTCTTGCCGATTTCAACCAGCCGCTCGGGTGTACCGCAGGCGTTCTTCCCGAAACGAAAGTTTCTCCC
This sequence comes from [Eubacterium] saphenum, assembly GCA_004554555.1. Taxonomy (GTDB): domain Bacteria; phylum Bacillota; class Clostridia; order Oscillospirales; family Ruminococcaceae; genus CAG-115. The sequence goes on from SFLN01000072.1 coordinate 526, forward strand.
GCAGCACGCAAATGCCGCGTTCAGACGCTTTACAAGAATTTCCTTTACGAAATCCTCGTCGGACAGCCCGCAAACCTCGGCAAAATCGGGCGCGTAGAGATACTTTACGCCCATTTTGTCCAGCAGCTCGCATTTGTTCTCGAAGGAGATTATGTCCTCGGGACTTTGGAACTTCGGGAGCGTTGTATCGCAGTTGAACGTGAAAACCGCCGGTGCGAATTTCTCGTTCAGCGCGCAGCTTATCACGAAAACGTGCCCCGAATGAAGCCCGTCGAAATATCCCAGCGCAACAGCCGTCTTTTCGCTCGGCGGCGCGCCGTATGTTACATCAATCAAAACTTTTCACCTATAATTATTCGTTAACAAAACGCTTCACGGATACAAGCTCGCGTTCCTCGTTCACCTTCGCGACACCGAGAAACTCGCCATTTCCGTAAACCCTCAGCAGCGTGTCAAGCGGCGGTTTTTCGGCAAGTCTGTCCGCGTCAAGACGCACGCCGTTCAGGTACATTCTCGTCTGAACCTCGTCAAGAACCGTCACGGGCAAATCGCGGAAAACACTCTCCACCGAGAGCAGCTTAAGCTCGTCAAGCGGCTTCTCGCGCAGTTCCTCAATCGAAACGCACTCCGAAATCTCAAACCCGCAGGCTCTCGTTCGGCAAAGCTCCGTCATAACCGCGCCCGTGCCGAGCGATTTTCCGATGTCGTCAACAAGCGTGCGAATGTAAGTGCCCGTCGAGCAGTCAACCTCGATTACGCCGTTTTTTCCGTCAAAGGAAAGCAAATCAAGCCGGCTTATCGTGATTTTCCGCGCTTTCCGCTCAACCTCAATCCCCTGCCGTGCCAAATCGCAGAGTTTTCTCCCGCCAACCTTCAGCGCGGAGTACATCGGCGGAGTCTGCTCGATTTCACCGCGAAACCGCTCCAGAACAGCTTCCAGAGCTTCTCGCCCGATATCGGCAAGCTTTTCCTCGGACAGTTCTCCCCAGATATCGAGAGTGTCCGACGTCAAGCCGAGCCGAAAACCCGCGCGATAGCTTTTTCCGCTGTCGGGGAGCAGGTCAACTGCTTTTGTCGCGCAGCCGATAAACACGGGAAGCACGCCCGTTGCCATCGGGTCAAGCGTGCCGCCGTGACCGACCTTTTTCGTGCCGAATTTCCGCCTCACAACCGCCACAACGTCAAAGGACGTGAAATTCTGCGGCTTGTTGATTAAAATTATACCGTTCATACGAGCTTTTCAACCGCTTCAATGCACGCATTTGCAATGCTTTCAACGGCTTTCTCCATCGTTGTCCCGTTAAACGAGCAGCCCGCCGCTCTCGCGTGACCGCCGCCTCCGAAACGCCGGGCAATCTCCGCTGCGTCAAAATTATCGCTTGAGCGAAGCGACGCCTTGAACACGCCTGCCTTCTTTTCCTTCACGCAAATGCCGATTTCCACTCCCGCGATTTCTCTCGGGATATTTGCAAGCGCGCCGATGTCGTCGGTATCGATGTCGGGAATGCTGTTGATAAGCGACAGCGGAGCCGTAATAACCGCGATTTTTCCGTCCGCAAAAAACTGCATATTTTTCAGCGTTTCCTGCTCCAGCTTAATCCGTCCTTGCGTTTTCACAACAAACATCGCGTAGTTTATCGCGCCGAAATCCGCGCCGTTTGCAATCATCTCGGCAGCGATGGTGTGGGTTCTCGGCGTAACGTTCGAAAATTTGAAGCAGCCCGTGTCCGTGGCAATTCCCGTATAAAGACTGCTCGCGATATCCTTGTCAATCGGCACCCCAAGCTCCTTTATCACCACGTAAATCAGCTCGCAGCAAGCCGCGCTTTCCGACTCCACAAATTCCCGCTTCGCATAGTCCTTGTGAGAAGAATGGTGGTCAATAGCAAGCTCGGCTGTATCGCCGACTTTTTTCATTTCCGCAAGCAGCTTCGTGTCCGCGATATCCACGCAGACAACGTTTTTCGGCTCGAAATCCATCGGCTCAATCGCCTTGAACAGGTAATCGAACCTATGCGGAATTTCATCGGGACAAACAGCCTTAGCCCGCTTTCCGAGCCGCTGCAGGGCAATGCACAGCGCCGAGCCGCTGCCCAGCGTATCTCCGTCGGGAGACGCGTGCATTAAAATCAGATAGTCGTCGTTTTCCCTGAGAAAAGCAGCGGCAGCTTTTGCGTCAATCCTCATCGCCGCCCTCGCTTTCCTTGTCCTCAACAGGCTTCGGCAGCTTTGAGATAATGTCCTCGATGTGCGCGCTGTATTCGAGCGAGTTGTCGGGAACGAAAATCAGCTCGGGCATTTTGCGCATACGAACACGCGCGGCAATGCACTTCTTGAAATATCCGCCCGCCGCTTTCATACCCTCGCAAGCCTTGTCGGTGCGCTCCGCGCCGCCCATACAGGCAACCCAAACCTTGCAGTAGGACAAATCGCTGGTAAGCTCGGTGCGGGTTATCGTCACAAACGCGTCCGCAACTCTCGGGTCTTTTACACCCGAAACCGCCGCCGAAAGCTCCCGCAAAATGTCCTCGCCCAGCCGTTTTATATTAAAGTTTGGCATAAATACTCCTTTTCTGAAGGAATATCAGTCTCTGTATTCCTCCATAACATACGCCTCGAAAATGTCGCCTTCCTTAATGTCGGTGAATTTTTCAAGACTAATGCCGCACTCAAAGCCCGCGGCAACCTCTTTCACCGCGTCCTTGAAGCGCTGAAGTCCCGCAATCTTGTCGTCGCCGACAATAATTCCGTCGCGGACGATGCGTACCTGACCGTTTCTCGTAACCTTTCCGTCAAGCACATACGAGCCTGCGACAACGCCGACGCCCGTGATTTTGTACACCTGACGAACCTCAACGCGTCCCAGATTAACCTCACGGAATTTCGGAGCAAGCATACCCTTCATCGCCGCGGTTATATCCTCGATTGCGTCGTAAATTACGCGGTAAAGGCGGATTTCAACGCCGTTTTCCTTGGCTGTTTCCTCAGCCGACGGGTGCGGTCTTACGTTAAATCCAACGATAATCGCGCCGCTCGCCATCGCCAGCATAACGTCGCTCTCGCTTACCGCGCCTACGCCGCCGTGAATTACGCGAACCTTAACCTCTTCGTTGGTAATCTTTTCAAGCGACTGCTTTACGGCTTCGACAGAGCCCTGAACGTCGCCCTTTACAATAATCGGAAGCTCCTTGACCTCGCCCTGCTCGATTGAGCTGAACAGGTTGTCGAGCGTAACCTTCTGATAGCTCTTGAACTGCTCTTCCTTTGCCTCGTGCTTGCGCTTTTCAACAAGCTCTCTCGCAAGCTTTTCGTCCTCAACCGCAGCAAAGGTATCGCCCGCAGACGGTACTTCCGAAAGTCCCATAATTTCAACAGGAACGGAAGGTCCTGCTTCGGTAATGGTTTTTCCTCTGTCGTCGCGCATTACACGAACACGTCCGACGGCAGTTCCCGCGATGAGGATATCGCCCGTGCGAAGAGTACCGTTCTGAACGAGAAGCGTTGCGATAGGTCCTCTTGCCTTGTCAAGACGCGCTTCGATAACCGCGCCCATACCAAGTCTGTCGGGGTTAGCCTTAAGCTCCATAACATCGGCGGTAAGTCCAACCATTTCAAGCAGTGTGTCCATACCCTCGCCGGTCTTTGCGGAAACGGGAACGCAGATTACATCGCCGCCCCAGTCCTCGCAAACGAGGTCGTATTTTGTGAGCTCTTCCTTGACTCTCTCGGGATTTGCTCCCTCTTTATCAATCTTGTTGATGGCAACAATTATCGATACACCCGCAGCCTTTGCGTGGTTAATCGCTTCAACGGTCTGCGGCATAATTCCGTCGTCCGCAGCAACTACGAGAATTGCGATATCGGTTATCATCGCGCCGCGCGCTCTCATAGAAGTGAACGCCTCGTGTCCCGGGGTATCGAGGAAAGTCATCTCGCGGTCGTTCAGCTTAACGCGGTAAGCGCCGATGTGCTGCGTGATACCGCCTGCCTCGCCGGACGCAACGTGCGCGTGACGGATATAGTCGAGAATTGACGTTTTACCGTGGTCAACGTGTCCCATAACCACAACAACGGGTGAACGCGGCTTCAAATCCTCGGGCTTATCCTCGACGTCCTCGAAAAGGCGCTCCTCGATTGTTACCACAATTTCCTTCTCAACCTTTGCGCCAAGCTCCTCGGCAACCAGCGACGCCGTATCGAAATCGATGGTTTCGTTGATATTCGCCATAACGCCCAGCCCGAACAGCTTTTTGATAACCTCGGAAGCGGTTACTTTAAGGCGGGTTGCAAGCTCTCCGACAACGATTTCATCGGGGATTTGAACTTTAAGCTGCTGCTTTCTCGCTCTCTCGAGCTCAAGACGCTTGAGCTTCTGCGCCTCGGTTTCACGCTTATTTCCGAACTGCTTGCCGTTTTTCTGAGATTTCTGGGTAAACTTCTGCTTGCTGCGGAAATTATCGTTGTTCATCTTGCCGGCAGGAGCGATGGTTTCGTAGCGCTCGTTGTACTTATCGAGCTCCACATAGCTTCCGCGAGTGTCAACCTTTTTGGTGACGTGCTCGCCGTGCTTGACATTCTCTGTTTTCTGCTTCTGCTGAATAACAGGCGGCGCGTTAACCTTGATTTTGCTGCTGTCGATAGCGGGCTTTGCCGTCGGCATTTTAACCGCAGGCTTCGGCTTGTTTGCGTTATTCGCGTTATTCGCGGGCTTTTCGCCGCGGTTGTCCTTATTATTGTTTGCGTTGTTGTTATTGTTATTGTTATTCTGCTGCTTGAACTCGGGCTTTGCCGCGGGACGAGCGTTGTTCTGCGGACGATTGTCCTTGTTCTCACGAACCTCGGGCTTCTTGACAGGCTCGGGCTTCGCGGGTTCAACAGCCTTTTTCGGCGGCTCGGGCTTAGCCTTAGGTTCTTCCTTGACCGTTTCCTTCACGGGAGCAGCCTCAGCGGGTTTCTCGGGAGCCTTTTCAACGGGCTTCTCGACAACCTTTTCAACAGGCTTCTCCACGGGTTTCTCAGCAGGCTTTTCCGCTGCCTTCTCAACAGGCTTTTCGATAACCTCGGTTTCTTCCTTTTTGGGAGCCTTTTTCTTCGGAGCAGCTTTTTTCGCGCTCTCGTAGGGCTTCTCGGTCTTGATATCCTTGGTCGCGGCAAATGCTTGAACGATGTTATCTACCTCGTTTGCCTGCGTGTATTTCTGAAGAATATATCCAACCTCGTCCGCAGTGATAGCGGCGGTGGATTTTCTCGGATTATCGAGCGGAAAGACCTTATCGAGCAGCTCGATAAGCTCTGCTTTGTCCAGCCCCAAATCCTTTGCGACATCTTGAACCTTGTATTTTATCTGTTTACTTGGCAATGTAAAATTCCTCCAGACTATTCAATTTTTGAAACAATATGTTCAATTGTCGGACATTAAAGTCCGTTTAACCGCGCCGAAAAGTCCCTCATCTGTGATGAAGAAAACTCCCGCGCGCTTGCCGACGGCGTTTTTCGCATCGTCCATTGTGAAAGAGGTTTTCAAAACCTCGCGTTTGTGTTTTTCGCAGAGAAAGCGGATTTCCTTTTCCGTCTTGGCGGAAACGTCCGCTGCAAGCAGCGCGCCGCCCGGGTTTTTCCCCGAAATCTCGGCGCAAACCGCGTCAAAACCGATTTCGAGCTTTCCCGCTCTTCTGCAGAGACAAACCGTACTCAGCGTGTTATTTATCCGACGTCAGCTCCTTTTCAATGTTGTCGTAGATTTCATCGGGGACGCGGCATTTAAGCGCGCGTTCAAGCTTTTTACCTTTTTTTGCCGCCTCAAAACATTTTATGTCGCGGCATATATATGCGCCCCTGCCGGCTTTTTTTCCTGTTTCGTCAAGCGAAACCGCGCCGTCCTTGTCCCTTACCACCCGCAAAGCGCCTTTTTTTCCTATCATTTCACCGCAGGAAATGCACTTGCGAAGCGGAATTTTCTTTTCGGGCATAACGTCACTCCTTTGAAGCCTCGGCAGCTTCGGTCTGAGCAGCCGCCTCGGTTTCAGCCGTTTCCTCGGGCTTAACTTCAAGCGGAACTACCTCGAAATCCTCGGGACGAACCGCGCTTTCAGCCTTGATGTCAACCTTATAGCCCGTGAGCTTTGCGGCAAGCCAGGCGTTCTGACCCTTGTTGCCGATAGCAAGCGAGAGCTGATTGTCGGGAACAACAACCTTGCAAGCGCGCTTGTCGGGGTTGGGGTTTGTGATGACAACCTTGAGCACCTCCGCGGGCTTGAGAGCCTGCTTTATGAACTCCTCGGGGTCATCGCTGTACAAAACAACGTCAACCTTCTCGCCCTTAACCTCTTTCGTAACCGCGTTGATACGGCTCTTTTGAGGACCGATGCAAGCGCCGACAGCGTCAACATTCGGGTCGTTGCTGATAACGGCGATTTTGCTTCTGCTTCCGGGAGCGCGGCTTACCGCCTTGATTTCAACCGTTCCGTCGTAAATCTCGGGGCACTCCAACTCAAACAGACGCTTAATCAACCACTTGTCGGTTCTCGAAACCTTGAGGTACTGATTTTTGTCGCCCTCCTTATATTCCTTTGAAACGCCCGAAATATACACGCGGACAACCTGTCCCACCTCAAGAGTTTCACCGGGAATTTGCTCGCTGCGCGGGAGCATAACCTCGTTGTGGTTAATTTCAAGCGTTGCGTGGAGGGTTTTCGGCTCGATTTTTGTAACAACCGCCGAAACTGCCTCGTTTTCGTACTCGCCCCAGATTTCGCTTAAGTGCTGTCTTTCGGCATTGGAGAAGCCCTGCTTAATCAGGTCTTTCGCGTTCTTCGCGGCAATTCTCTTGAACAGCTTCGTGTCAATCGGGCATCTTACTCTGTCGCCGACCTCAAGCGTCGGGTCAATCTTTCTTGCTTCCTCGAGAACAATTTCCTTCTCCGGCTCGTAGAGCGTATCTTCAACCTCGATAACCTCTTTCAAAATGCTTACATCGAAAATTTTCTTCTCAAGGTCGATATCAACTTTAACGAAATCCTCCTCGTCATCGTCGAAATGAAGATTTGATTTCAAGCTTTTCTCGATAGCGTACTTGATTTTTTCCGCGAGAATTTCGCTTGAGATACCCTTTTCCTCCGCGAGGTTAGCGAGATTTTCGTAAATATCTCCGTAGTCTTCCCCTTTAACTGTCTTTCTTCTAGCCATTTTCCCTTATACCTCCATTAGTTCATTAAAATCATCGAAATCATCATAATTCATCGCCGAAACCGCTGTCAGAGCGACTTTAGCGTTTCCAAACTCACCCGAAACCAGAACGTTTTCACCATCGAAATCGTCCAGCACGCACTTTACCGTTTTCTCCGGCAGCCCCTCGCAGAGCTTGTAGGTTTTGAGCGTGATTTTCCTGCCGAGCGAAGAAGTAATCTGTTCCTCGCGACGAATTGTGCGCTCCAGTCCCGCCGAACCGATTTCAAGATAATCGATTTTGTCGATAAACGGCTGTTTGTCAATCACGGCGTTAATTTCCCCGTCAATCGAGGTACAGTCGTCGATTGAAACGCCCTGCGGCTTGTCGATTAAAATTCTCAGATACCACGCAGCGCCCTCTTTCACGAAAACCACGTCCCAGAGCGAAAAACCGTGCTCCTCGACGATACCTCGAACCGCTCTTTCAGCCGCTGCTTCTACCTGATTAAAACCCTTTGCAAATCCCAAACGTTCTGCCTCCTTTTATAAAAACCGTGCGAATTTTCAAAACCAATCCAAATTCTCAAACCCGCCGGTTTTGTAAAAAACCGCCGCCCGAATTTCTCCGGGCGGTCGAATTTATTGCATAGTAATGCGCTTACACGCCGAAACGCAAGGTGTTAACCTTGACGCCGGGACCCATAGTCGAAGAAACCGTGCAGCTCTTGATATAGGTACCCTTGGCAGCGGCAGGCTTAGCCTTAGCAACCGCTTCCATCAGCGCGTTGAAGTTTTCCTCCAGCTTTGCGGGGCCGAAGGAAGCCTTTCCGATGGGGCAGTGAATGATGTTCGACTTATCCAGACGATACTCAATCTTACCAGCCTTAGCCTCGGTAACAGCCTTGGCAACATCGGGGGTTACGGTACCCGCCTTGGGGTTAGGCATAAGACCTCTCGGACCGAGAACCTTACCGAGACGACCAACAACGCCCATCATATCGGGAGTTGCGATAACAACCTCGAAGTCCATCCAGCCGTTCTGAATCTTGGTGATTGTCTCGTTATCAGCGATGTAATCAGCGCCTGCAGCCTTTGCGTCATTTTCCTTCTCGGGCTTGCAGAAAACGAGAGTTCTGATAGTCTTACCTGTTCCGTTAGGAAGAACAACCGCGCCGCGAACCTGCTGGTCAGCGTGGCGGGAGTCAACGCCGAGGCGAACGTGAAGCTCAACGGTCTCGTCGAACTTAGCCTTAGCGGTCTTGCAAACGATGTCAAGAGCCTCGCCGCTCTCGTACAGCTTTGCACCTTCAATCAGCTTTGCGCTTTCGTTATATTTCTTACCGTGTTTCATTAATATATCCTCCTTGTGGTACGGCGGACATTAAGTCCGCGCTGACGGAAAAAATCCTCCCACGTTAAATTCAGTCTGCAACTTCTACGCCCATCGAGCGGCAGGTACCGGCAATCATAGACATTGCGGTATCAATGTTAGCCGCGTTAAGGTCGGGCATCTTGGTTTCTGCGATTTCCTTGAGCTGAGCCTTGGTAATCTTAGCAACCTTTGTCTTGTTAGGAACGCCCGAGCCGCTTTCAATCTTGCAAGCCTTCTTGATAAGAACGGAAGCGGGGGGAGTCTTGGTGATAAACGTGAAGCTTCTGTCAGCGTAAACCGTGATAACAACGGGGATAATAAGTCCTGCCTTATCCTTGGTGCGCTCGTTGAACTCCTTCGTAAACGCCATAATATTTACGCCGTGCTGACCGAGAGCCGGTCCAACAGGCGGAGCCGGTGTAGCTTTGCCGGCGGGAATCTGCAATTTAATAAATCCAACAACCTTCTGTGCCATAGCTTTTTTCCTCCAAACTTTTTTGAAAAACAATTAAATTTTCTTGATAGCGGTGATTTCAAGTGTTGTAGGCGTAACCTCTCCGAACATATTGAAAACGTCCACCAAAACGGTGTTCTTTTCCTCGTCAACCTCGGAAACGGTACCCTCAAAGCCCTCGAGCACGCCCTGCTTGATAACGACCTTGTCGCCCTTTTCAAAGGACACGGCGGTTTCTTCTCTGCCCTGCTCAAGATTCCTGACCTCAGCCTCGCTGAGCGGAGTAGGCTTGCTTTCGGGGCCTACAAAGCCCGTGACTCCTCTGGTATTTCTGCAGATGTACCATGATTCGTTGGTTTCCACCATTTTCACGAAAACGTATCCGGGATAAACCTTTTCCTCAACCTCGACAACCTTTCCGTTGTCCTTTTCAATGGTCTTGGTCACGGTCGGCACCATAACGTC
>SFLN01000073.1 GCA_004554555.1 [Eubacterium] saphenum
CCTTTTCGCCCTCGAAGAGGAGCTGGAATTTATCGTCCCAATCGGAAACGGTAATTCGCTTGACCTCAAATCCCGAGAGCTTTTCCGAGATTTCCTTTTTCCCGCGGACAAATCCGTAGATAATCCCGTCCCAGTCCACATAAAAGCTCAGCGTGTCCGCAAAGAGCTTCTTCATATGAATTTCCACGGGGATTTCGGACACACCGCCCTCCATGTGCCTTTGCTTTGAGAGGATTGTCCGAAACTTATCCGCGGGGATATAATCGGCAAGCTTTACGCTCTGAGCATTCCTGTATGAATCAGCCATTGCATTCACCCTGTCCTTTTTCAGATTTCGGTATCAACCACTGCGAGAACCTCGTCAACCTTCGCCATTTCTTCGCGGAGCTGCGCCTCGGTGATGATAAGCGGCGGCGAAACGAAAATCATATTCTCGTGCGAGTAGGTCATAAAGCCCTTTGCCTTGAGCGCGCCGATAATTTTGCCCATCTTGCCCTCGGGGTCTTTTCCGTAAGGCACAAGCGGCTCTTTGGTTTCCTTGTCCTTGACAAGCTCGATTGAACTGAACAAGCCGATATATCTAACATCGCCAACGCACGCATGCTTTGACTTGATATCCTCAAGCAGCTCGCCGAGAACCTTGCCGACCTTGTTGACATTTTCGAGGATATTTGCTTCCTTGTAGTAATTTACGCAGGCAACTCCCGCCGCACAAGCAAGCGGGTGCGCGCTGTATGTAAGACCGCAGGAGAGGAAATGGTCGTCAAAATACGCCGCGATATCCTTGCTCACAACAACGCCGCCGAGCTGTACATAGCCGCAGGTTACGCCCTTTGCAAAGCTGACGATATCGGGCTTTACGCCGAAATTCTCGAACGCGAACATCTTTCCTGTTCTGCCCCAGCCCGCCATAACCTCGTCGCAAATCATCATAGGGAGCATCTAAAAATCGGTTTGAAAAGTGAAAATGGGGATAGTGCGCCGAATGCTAGGAAAACCAACGAAGTAAGGCTTGATGCCTTACGAGGAGGTTTGACGACGCAGGCGGTGTGCTAGACACATTTTCACTCAAACAAGGTTTTTAGAGGCGACCATTATTATAAGCTCTCGCTTATTACCTTGATTTTCTGTTTTTCAAAATCAGCTTTTCGGCAATCATCAAAATCGCGTACAAAATTATACCGATAGCGCAAGCGACTGCGATATAAGCCCAAGCCGTTGGGTATTGACCTTTGACGATATTTTCGCGGATTTGTCTGCCGACGCCGACTGTTTCCTCGGCGAAATACTCGGTTACGAGCGCGCCGATAACGCTTGCGGGAACGCTCACGCGAAGCGCTGTGAAGATGTACGGAATGCTGTTCGGGAGGCGAAGCTTGGTAAACACCGTGATTTTTTTCGCCGCATAAGAGCGCATCAAATCCTCGGAAAACGGCTTCAGCTCGGTGAGTCCGCGAAACGCGTTTACGCTCATTGCCGCGGTGCAGGAAATGGTGACAACTATGATTTTTGCGACCGTACTGCGCACGCTAACGTCGGTGCTGATATCTCTCGTCCAGTTGTTGATAACGGGAGCAAGCGCGACAAGCGGGATTGCGTTGAACGCGGAAACGATTGTAAGACCGCCCGCACCCCACTTCGAGAACATCGTTGCAATAATCGCGATTAAGTAGCCGAGAATTGAACCCATAACCAAGCCGCCGAGCGTGACGACAAGCGTGATTTGGACGTGTCCCCAGATTGTTTCGGAGTTTTCGGCGATGATTTCACCAATTCTTGTGGGAAGCGGGAGCGTAATCGTGTCCGTGCCAATCCACGCGTGGAGAACCTGCGTCTGCCACAAAACAACCAGCACAATGCCGAACAATAAAGGAAGCGCAACACCCGAGATATTGTGCAAAAGACGTTTGGATTTCATTACTCCTCGCCGCCTTTCTTACGCTTGTACGGGCAAAGCAGCCGCTCGATAACGCCCATAATCCAGTAGCTGAGAATACCGATAACCGCGCTCATCAGCACGATATCCCAGAACACAAGTCTCGTCATACCGCCCTTAAGCGACTGCGAAAGCATACAGCCAAGACCGTTTCCGCCCTGTAAGGTATCGACAAGGATTGAAGCCGTGATAGCCATCGGAGCGGAGATTTTCAGCCCCGTGAAAAAGTACGGGATACACGAGGGGATAAGCGTTTTTGTGTAAAGCTGAAACTTGTTTGCCGCGTAGGAGTACATAAGCTCGTGCTTTTCTCGCTCGACCGCCTTAAATCCCGCAAGAACGTTGGTTGAAACGGGATAAAAGGTGAGGATTGCGGCGATGACGATACGCGAGGTGTTGATATCGCCGGTAATCGCGAGGATAATCGGTGCCATTCCGAGAATGGGTATCATCTGAATGAGCATCAGATACGGAAACGCGATTTTCTCGACAACGCCCGAGAGGTTCATCAAAAGCGCCAGCACATACCCGACAACCGTTCCGATAAGGAAGCCCAAGCCCGCTCTGAGGAGCGTTTCCGCGCAGCTTTGACCGATAAGCTCAGCCATTGTGAGCTGCCCGCTGACCTTGCTGTCCGAGAAGAACGAGCCGATAATCTGCCAGATATGCGGGAGAACGTTTATGGGAGTGCGCTTTGTCGCTTGAACGATAAACGCGAAAATCTCCCAGATTACGATAATCCCGACAACCCAAACGATTGTAACCAGCTTTTTGGAGTGCAGGAATTTCTTGATTTTCGTCATCTAAAGCCCTCCTTAAACCCCTTCAAAGCTGCCGCGAACCTTTGCGACAAGCTCGGTGAATTCGGGAGTATTTCTCATTTCCATTGTCCGCGGGCGCGGCAAGTCGATATCGACAACCGCCGAAAGACGCCCGGGGTGCGGTGAAAGAACGCAAACCCTGTCGGAGAGGAAAACCGACTCCTGAATGTTGTGGGTTACGAAGATGATAGTTTTGTTGGTTTTGCGCCAGATTTTGAGCAAATCGATGTGCAGCTTTTCGCGGGTGAACTCATCAAGCGCGGAAAACGGCTCGTCCATCAGCAGGATTTCGGGCTGGAGAACAAGCGCTCTTGCGATGCCGACGCGCTGCTGCATACCGCCCGAAAGCTGGTTTGGATAATGATTTGCGAAATCCGTCAGCCCCACAAGCTCCAGCATTTTATCGGCGCGGTCGGAGCGCTCGGCTTTGGGAATGTGCATAATCTCAAGCGGGAGCATAACGTTTTTCTTGACCGTGCGCCAGTCGTACAGCACGGCGCTCTGAAAAACAATGCCGTAGCGCTGTTTAAGGCGAGCCTGTCGGGGAGTTTCGCCGCCGACGGTAATCGTGCCTTGAGTTGGCTGGAGGAGGTCTGCGATAATCCGCAGAAGCGTCGTTTTGCCGCAGCCCGACGGCCCGAGAAGCGAGATAAACTCGCCCTTTTTGATATCGAGAGAAACGCTCGTGAGCGCGGTGACATCTCTGCCGTCTGTGGTTTTATAGGTCATGCCGATATTGTCCAGCATTATTTCCGTGCGATTATCCATAGCCCTCAATCCTTTCGGGAAACGCAAAAAAGCAGACAAGTGCGAAACTTAGACGCCATTGTCTGCTCAGTCAAAATGAATTTTTTGATTTTGATTTCTTGCAATTTCTTTTTACAAGTAAATTATACCAAAGCCCAAACAAAATGTCAATCATCATTGGCTAAGGCACAAAAAAACCGTCATTTTTATAATAAATTCAGCATAAAACCTGTTTAAAGTGTACAACATTCACATATCAAGATAACCAAAACACAATCAACATATGAATAATTATGCACGTTCCACGCTTTTATTTGTGTCTAAGCACAATAGGAAATCCTGCGATTTTTGAATTATTGAACCGATTTTAATTCATTTTTGCAAAAATTTCTGTAGAAACGCAGAATGTGGTTTTATTACAGAATTATTACAAATCTTGCAAAAGGATTACAATAAAATTACAGTTTTGTAATAAAGGTTGACATTTGCGGAAAATATGGTAAAATAGCATTAAGAGGACAGGAAAGCAGTTCTCCTGTGGCAGTTGCCGCAGCTTTGAGTCCTCACCCCTTCCATTTTAACAGCCGCGCAGTTTTACATATATTGCCAAACCTTTGCACACCCTTCACACTTTTTTACCGCGCGGCGATTTGCTCCCGAAATAATTCGGGAGCTTTTTTTGTGCGTTAAACTCGGAAAAGCTGCCGCTCAAACCGCTCAAATGCGTATTCGAGAGCGTCAAGGCTGTCGATATTTGTGGTGCCGTTGTCGAGGCGCTGATTTTTGTGAAGACTGCGCGTGTCCCAGAGAGCGCCGCGGATTGCTTCGATGGTGTGCGGGCAGTGGTCGAGCACGAAAAATCTGTTCGCCGAAATCAGCCGGCTGAGCATATTTATCCGCGTGTTAATCGGCTTTTTAAGCGCGTTCTTGACCTCAATCCGAACCGCTCCGCGAAAACTCTTGATTAAAAGCTGCTCGGCGCTGTCGCAGAACGCGGTCGTGAGCGTCGGGTGTTTCTCCTTTTCCTCGCTCACAAAGTCCCGAAAAGCGTTTATCAGGCTTTCGGCAGAGCGATTTTTGCTGTCGAAATACTCGGACAGAACGTAGACATTTTTGAAGCCCGCGTCAAAGCCAACGTGCGCGAAAGCAGAGCTTGAGCCGCTCCCGCCGTAATCCACGCCGATAACCGAGTGTACAATCGGGTTTTGCGCGGTTTTTTCACGAAGTTCACCGACAGAAATAATATGGTTTTGGGTGAAGCCGTCGTAAATTCTCCCCTCGGCAGCCGTCCACTCGCCGAGAATAAAGCGGTCGTAGAACACGCCGCTGAACTCGTTTTTAAGCTGCTCGACGTACTTTTTAGGGAGGAAAACGTTGTCGTCAAGACGAAATTTCAGCGAGAGCAGGTCAACCGATTTGTTGTCGAGGTAATCTCGTTTAACCCAGTGGTTTGGGTCATCGGGATTTGTTGTGGCGAAGAGCTTCGCGCCCTTCTCGGACAAGCGCGAGAGGAGCATCACGAAAAAGTCCTCGGAGAACAGCGTAAGCTCGTCGCAGTAAGCACCCGTGAGCGTCATTCCGCGGATTTTGCTCTCGCTCTCGGCATTGGACGCGCCCTCAAGGAAGATTTTCCGCCCGAAGAGCAAGCCCTCTTTTTTTGCGGTGCTGTAAGTGAAGCAGTCGCCGAAAAGCGCGCTCATAGGCTCGAGGACGTTTCGCTTAAGCGTGCAGAGCGTTTTCCCCGACATAAGATACGCGCCGCTTTTCGGTGACGCGGCAACCCAAAGCCCCCACATCACCATAGATATGTAGGTTTTTCCGCTGCGGACGCTGCCCTCGAAGATGTTGATGCGTTTCAGACCGCCGTTTTTGAGCAGCCGCAGCGCCTGTTCCTGTTTTGGAGAAAAGGTCATTGCTCGTCCTCCTCCGTGAGAGAAGTATAGGCGGCGATAAGCTCGGCTGCCTTTTCCGAGGAATCGTCGCGGGTGTTGTCGCCGAGGAACTCGAAAACCAGCTTGAACACCTTCGCGAGCTTTTCCAAATCCTTGTGAGCAAGCTCGTTGATAAGAGCTTCGTCGTTGAGATTTGAAATAAAGGTTTTGCCGAATTTAATGAATTTTGATGCGTTTGCGTCGAAAAAATCCTTAACAGTGGTTTTTGCGTTTTTTCGCTGCATAGGTCACACTCCTTTTATAGAATTTCGGATTTCACATATATAATAGCGCATTTTTGACTGCATTTTACTGCAATTTTTCGCATATATTTTTACGAGAACAAAACTTGTATTTAATCGGAGGTTATCTTATGGACGATATGAAAAAGCTGATAGAGCGCTACAAAAAGGAGCTTATGGATATGAGCAAGAGCCGCCCCGCGCCCGCACCCGAGCCGCGTGCCGAGAAAAAACGCACGCCGCAGGTTATCGGGTATGTGGACGAGGGCGCGCAGCTTGACGAGATTTTTTCAAGGCTTGCCGAGAACCCGCCGCAGTCTGCTCCAACGGAAACCGTTCCCGAAGAACAAGCGCAAACGGAACAGGTTCCTACGAAACAGGTTTCCACGAAACAGGTTTCCGAGCAGAACGAAGAAATGCCCGAGGAAGTTGTCGGGGAAAACGAAGCTCCCGCTGAACCCGAAATGCCTGCTCCCGAGATGAACGAGCGCGAGATGCCCGAACCGGAAAATCCCTCGGCAATCGCGGACGGTTATCCGACAAGGCAAACTCCCGAAGCGGACGAGGATATAACCGACAACCCGAGATTTACCGAGCCGCGATTTACCGAAATTCCGTCCTTTGAGCAAACCCGCGAGGATATCACGAACGAAAGCGTGCCCGAGAACAACGCTCCTGCGCCGAACGCTTCGGGTGTCACGGACAATTCCCCGACAACGCCGAGCGCGGATTTTGCTTACGGGGGAACGGTTTCCGAGGAGCGCGCCGAAGGCTTGAACCGACAGCCGATAAGCGGCACGGAATACGGCGAGCAGCTCACCGGTCGCAGCTTCCCCGATGAACGCACGCCCGAGAATTCCCGTTCGGATATCGTCCGCGAGGGCAGCCAGACCGAGCCGGGGAATTACCCCGAGCCTGTTTACGCGGATTTCGCGGAGTTCGAGCGCAAAAACACCGGCAGAGGAACAATGTCGTTTCGCGTGTACACCGCGAGAGAGGCGCTTCCCGTAATCGGAGCAAAGATTATCGTCACCAAGCAAATCGGCGGAGAAATGCACACGTTCAGCGTTCTCACAACCGATATGAGCGGGCAGACCGCGCCGATAACCCTCCCCGCGCCCGAGAAAAATCTCTCCCTTGACAGCGGCAACAAAATCCAGCCGTTTGCGCTGTACGACGCGGTTGTGTCAAAGACAGGCTACGCGACAATCAGATATACGGGCATTCCCGTGTTTGACGGGGTGAATTCGGTTCAGCGCGCGGCGATGGTTCCCACGGAAGAGCAGATGACAGAGAATATTACGGAGGTGAGCGAAAATGCCTGAAGCAAATCTCCCGTTTGTGCCCGAGAACATCACCGTTCACCTCGGACCGCCCAACTCCAACGCTCAGAATGTCACGCTCACTTTCCCGAATTACATAAAAAATGTTGCATCGAGCGAGATTTTCCCAACGTGGCCCGAGGCGGCTCTCAGAGCCAACATTTACGTTCAGATTTCCTTTGCGCTGAACCGCGTCTACACCGAGTGGTACAGAAGCCGCGGCTACAATTTCGACATAACAAGCTCCACGCAGTACGACCAGGCGTTCGTGAACGGGCGCGATGTTTTCGAGAATATCAGCCGTATTGTCGATGAGATTTTCAACAACTACGTTGTCAGGAGAGGCAGCGTTGAGCCGCTTTTCACGGCGTTCTGCAACGGCACAACCGTAACCTGCGAGGGACTTTCGCAATGGGGCACGGTAACTCTCGCAAACCGCGGCTACACGCCGTACGAGATGCTTCAATTCTACTACGGAAACGACATCGATATCGTGTACAACGCGCCGATTTCGCCGAATATTCCGAGTTATCCGGGAACGCCGTTTGGGTTTGGTTCAACGGGAAACGAGGTGCGGTCAATTCAGGTCGAGCTGAACAGAATCAGCACAAATTACCCCGCGATACCGAAAATTGTTCCCGCAAACGGAATTTACGGCGAGGGCACGGTTGAGGCGGTGCGGGTATTCCAAGGTGTTTTCGGGCTGCCGCAGACTGGGATTGTGAACAAATCGACGTGGTATCAGATTAAGTACATTTTCACGGCGGTCAAGGGTTTGTCGGAGCTTACGAGCGAGGGCTTGACCGAGGAAGAGGTGTCGAACATTTTCGAGAAAGACCTGCGCCAGGGCGATTACGGGGAGCGCGTGCGCGTTGTTCAGTACTATCTGAACGTAATCGCGTACTTTAACCCCGAAATTCCGATGGTGACGTCGGACGGCGTGTTCAACTCGGCGATGGACAATCAAGTTAAAGCATTTGAGCGGTTTTACGGGTTAACGCCGGACGGGGTTGTGGATTTCAGAACGTGGGAGCTGATAAACGAGATTTATCGGAATATTGTGAACAACCTGCCCGAGGGTTACGCGGGAGCAACGGCGGCGCTTTATCCGGGGTACAATTTAACTCCGGGAATGCGCAATGACGATGTGAAGGAATTTCAGACGTATCTGCGGGTAATCGGGCAGAATATCGGGCAAATTCCCGTGATTGAGGCGACGGGGTATTTCGGGCCGGAGACGGAAAGAGCGGTTATGACGTTTCAGCGGCTGTACGGGATTGAGCCGACAGGGATTGTCGGGGCGCTGACGTGGGATACGGCGGCGAAGGAGTATAATTTCATAAGGTTTGGGACAACGAGGACGGGATAAACGCGCAGCGAAAAAAGTCTTTTTGGAAGTCTTGAAACCTTTTTCTTCAGAAAAAGGTTTCAAGCCGCCGGAGGCACTGGAGCGAAGCGAAAAAAATATAAAAAAGGACGATTTCAAGGACTAATCTTTAGCCAACAATCTAGGAATTCAGTAAGCAACCCTTGCCAATTTTTCGGGTTTGACACCCGAAAAATCGCAAGCAATCAGAGCTGACTACCCTCGATGGAAAAACCGATACGTTCAAGCGCGATTTTGAGAAGCGAGGAACGAGTTTCTCAAAATCGCGCATTTTCGCCGGTTCGATGCCGGCGAAAATGCCGGAGAGCGCGTATATATCAAAGCCAAAGGCGGGTGAAGCCACGCAAAACGCCCTCGCGATTTTATCAACTCTCGGGCGTGGCTTCACCCGCGCATTTTCGGCGGTTCGATGCCGCCGAAAATGCTAGGGTTTTGCAGAAACCCCAACTCTATTCGCAAAGCCGAGCGAGAGTTCCCACAAAGCCTGTTCCGGGAGCGAAAGCAAAGTCGGGTTCACGAGAAAGCGCGGTCTGTTCAAAAAACAAGGCTCTCGCGCGGCAAGTTGTCAAAAAGAAAAGCGGCACGTCAAGAAAACGCGCCGCCTTTTTTTCTGCTAAATCAAGTGAATAACGCTCACGGGGCAAGCGTCCGCAGCCTCGCCGACTTTGTCGTCCGAGCCGCTTGCACCGGGAATAACGGTGGAAAGACCGTCCTCGGCGATACGAAACACCTCGGGACAGATTTCCGCGCACAAACCGCAGCCGATGCACCCGTCGCGGTCAATTTCTATCTTCATAAAAATTCCCCCTTTTCACCGTTATTTTACACGGAAAAAAGGGAGTTATTCACAAATTTCAACTTTCGCCCTTGTCCAAGCGGATTTGCTCCGCAAGTGCCGAGAGCTTTTTCAAACGGTGGTTCAGTCCGCTTCGGCTTATCGTCTCCTCAAACATCGCGCAAAGCTCCGAGAGTGAGCTTTCGCGGTTGTTCAGTCGAAGCAGCGCGGTTTCGCGAAGCTCTGGGCTGAGATTATCCAAACCGATTTCCTCAAGCACCAGCTCGATATCACGGCAGCTTTTTTCACTCGCCGCAACGGTTTTGTCAAGATTTGCGCTGTCGCAGTTCACCGAGCGGTTCGCACGGTTTCGCAAATCCTTTTCAATCTTGACCTGCATTATCTCAAGCGAGTGCGTGCCCGCGCCGATATAGGTGAGAAAATCCTCAATCTGCTCGCTCGTCTTTGAATAGAGCACAGTTTGGGATTTGCGCTCGGTGGTTTTGAGGAACATTCCGTGCTCGGAGATAAAGTCTGCGAGGACCTCCGCACGCGTGCTGTCGGGAAGAACAAGCTCCAAGTGATACTCCTTCTGAGGATTTGTGACATAGCCGCAGCACACGAAAATTCCGCGCAAAAACGCGCTTGCGTTATCGTCGCTTCCCGAAACAACGTTTTCGTTCACGCACGAAAAGTCACCGAAGAAATCCGACTTCACGCTCAGCGTGTACAGCGAGCCGCCGTTTTTGACAAGACGGCGCGTCTCATAGTGCTCGTTTTTGAAAACGCGCGCGCAAAGTCCCTGAGCTGCCGAGAAAATGTCAAGATTTTCCGTTCTCACCACGGGTTTACCCGAAACACTTTTCCCCGCGAAAAACATACCGTAAAGCATCGCGGTCATCTCGCGCTCGGAAAGCTCCTTGACAACGCAGAGCTGTTTTTTTATTTCGGAAGAAAATGACATAGCTCACCTTCCTGCAAAAATTCAACCGTTCAGCGGATAAAGCTCGTCTTAATCGGCGTTTCAAGCGCAGGGAAACCAATTCCCGCCGCCTTTCCCGCCTCAATGCACTTCAAAAGCCACGCCATATTGTTGCCGAGCGTTCTCATCGTCTGCAAGCCTTCCTCGTCCTTCAAAACGTCCTCGGGAACGCTTCCGTGAACCTGATTCCAGTACTGCGAGGACACAATCGGCATACAGCTTATCGTGAAATACTTGTTTATCTGGTCAAATGCAGCGGAAGCACCGCCTCTGCGGCAGCTCACCACGGCAGCCGCGGGCTTGCCCAAAAGATATTTTTTCCCCGAGAAGAAAGCTCTGTCCATAAACGAGGTGAGCGCGCCCGATGCCGCCGCGTAGTGAACGGGCGAACCGAAAACAAAGCCGTCCGCGTCCTTTGCCTTTTCAACGAAATCGTTCACGCAGTCGCCGCGAAAGCACTTCCCCGTTTTTCCGCAAGCGCCGCAGCCGATACAGCCCGCAAGCGCGTCCTTGCCAAGCCAGAAAATCTCGGTTTCAACGCCGTTTGCCCGAAGCGCCTTTTCAACCTCGCTCAGCGCCGTGTATGTACAGCCTTTTTCCTTGGGTGAACCGTTTACAAGAATTACCTTCATACAAAAACCTCCTAACTTTGTATCTCTATTGTAACACATTTCAAGGTAAATTTCAAGGGCAATAACGCTCGTTTTTATTCGACGGTTTCCGTCAATCTTTTCAGAAATTTTGTGAAAAATGAACAAAATTTCCAAAACCTATTGACACTACAAGTTTCTTGTGGTATAATCTGTTCATAGATGAAAATTAAAATGAAAGAGGCGGTGAAATGAACTTTGTTGGAATATTAAAGGCTGCGCGTGAAGCTGAAATGGAAATCACGGCGGAGCTTGAACAAATTGAACGGCTGCACAGGATTATGAGGAACACCGGTCACAGCCTTGCTTATGCGCAGTCGCTTGCCGAAAATCTTGCGAAATTCGAGGAGGAGCTGAACGCGAACATTGACCGCGCCGTTGACGCGAAACGCGAGGCTTTGAAGGTGCTGAGCGCGCTGCACGGCGACGAGCGCACGATTTTGTATCAGTATTATATACTGGCAAAGGACTGGCGGAAAATCTCCGACGAGATGTACATAAGCGAGCGGCAGGTTTTCAACCTCAGAAAAAAGGCGCTCGACAGTCTGAACAGGCACTACAAATGCGCTAAACAAACGGTTTGCGAGGTGACGCTATGAAAATCGGCGAGAAGATTTTTGAACTCAGACGAAAAGCGGGGCTAACCCAGCGGGATTTGGCGCTGAAAATCGGCGTTACGCCGTCCGCGGTCGGCAACTACGAGCAAGGCGTGAGTTTTCCGCGCGAAGAGGTGCTGTATCGGCTGTTTGACGCGCTCGGCTGCACCCCGAACGAGCTTTTCGGCTTCGAGGAGGAAACCGTAGCGATTGCCGCGAGAAAGGGCGGCGGTACGATTGTCCTCAAAAAACGCGGCAAGAAGAGCATTTTCGACGCGCCGGATTACCGTTAGCGGAATGTCGGGCAACGGAAAATGCAGCTATCACAGCTGGATATGGCGCTGCGCGTTAACGTTTGAGAAATGTGGCAGCGAAAGGAGCGAAAAATGAAGGTTTGCGATGTATACGAAACGGCTGAAATAGGCGATTTGCCGATAAATCCCGCAAAAGCTGCGGGAGCGCTCGGGATAAAAACCGTGAGCTACAACTCGATGACGGAGATTTACGATATCAAAGCGGATTTTTTGTATAGGAGAAGCCCGTTTGGGTTCTCGTTCAAGACGGAAAATCGCTTTGTAATCGCGGTGAACGAGAACTCCTGCGGTGAACGAAAACGGCGATTCACCATCGCTCACGAGCTTGGGCACTGCGTTCTCGGGCACACGGGAAAGCTCTCGGACAGCGCTCCCACGGACTTTGAGGAACACGCTGCCGACAGATTTGCCGCAGATTTTCTCGCGCCGCTGCCCGTGCTGATTTTATGCGGCGCGGAAAGTGCCGAGGAAATAAAAAAAATCTGCGGGATTTCAGGTCAAGCCGCAGAAATTCGTTACAGAGAGCTTGTTAAAACGCGTCGGACAAACTTCCTGCTGTTCGATGAGAACCGCAGGATTGCCGATATGTTTTCCGAGTTTATCGAGAGATACCGCGCGGTGATGAACAGGTAGCGTTACTTGTCGATGTCGCGGTGAACCTCGCGGACAAGAAATCCCGCGTTTTCGAGGTGCTCGGCGGTGCGCTTGGCAAAGGTCACGGAGCGGTGCTTGCCGCCCGTGCAGCCGAACGCGATAACCAGCCTGCTCTTGCCCTCGGAAACGTACAGCGGCAGCAGAAAATCCGTCAAATCGAAGATTTTTTTCTCGAACTCCACGCTCTGCGGGTATTTCATCACGAAGTCGCGAACCGCTTCGTCAAGCCCCGTGAGCCGCTTCAGCTCGGGAACGTAAAACGGGTTCGGCAGGCATCTAACGTCAAACACCAAGTCCGCTTCACCGGGCACGCCGTACATAAAACCAAAGCTCATACAGCTCACCATCATGCGGTCGGAGGGATTTTCGAGAAACAGCCCCGAAACCTGCTCCTGGAGCTGCCGCGAGGTGAGAAGGGAGCTGTCGATGATGTAATCCGCGCAAGCGCGAATGTCCGTGAGGAGCGTCATCTCCGCGTCAATCGCCTTCGACAAATCGCCGCCTGCCGCTTCTTCGAGAGGGTGCTTGCGGCGGGTTTCGTTGTAGCGGTTCATCAAAACCTCTTTGGAAGCCTCGAGGTACAGAATTTTCACCTCAACGCCGTTTATCGCGCGCAGCTGCGAGAGGTTCTCCGAGAGCTTCAGAAACATCGCTCCCCCGCGGATATCCGTGACAATAGCAACGCGCTCGATATCCCGATTTTTCGCGCACATTTCAGCAAAATTCGGTATCAGCTGCGGCGGCATATTGTCAATGCAGAAAAAACCGATATCCTCCAGCACCTTCACGCAGGAGGATTTTCCCGAACCCGACAGACCTGTTACAATCAAAAATGTCATAAATTCCTCGTCATTTGTCCACAATTATCATTTCACATTCCAGCTCAACGCCCTTTTGCTCGCGGACAACTTTCTTGATGTGCTCAACCAGCGCCACAACGTCCTCAAACGCCGCGCCGCCTTTGTTTATCACGAAGCCGCTGTGCTTTTGGCTGACCTGCGCGCCGCCAATCGTGCAGCCCTTCAGTCCGCACTCCTCGATAAGAGCCGCAGCAAAGCCGTTTACGGGGCGCTTGAAGGTGCTCCCGCAGGACGGAAATTCAAGCGGCTGCTTGTCGCGGCGACGCTGCATAAGTTCATCCATACGCGCCTTTATCGCGGTTTTCTCGCCGTCTTGGAGCTTGAACACAACCGACGTTATCACAAAATCACGCTGTCTGAAAATGCTCCCGCGATAGCAAAGCTCCATCTCACCCGCGCTCATTTCGCGGATTTCGCCGCTTTCGTCAATATACCGGCAGCTCTCCACAACGTCCTTCATTTCCCCGCCAAACGCGCCCGCGTTCATAAAAAGTGCGCCGCCGACCGAGCCGGGGATACCGTAAAGGCTCTCCATTCCCGTGAGCGAGTGCTCGAGCGCGGTTTTGCAGACAGCCGACAGCGACGCGCCCGCGCCAGCGGTTATCGTCCGACCGTCAGCCGAGATATCGCAAAGCTCCGCCGTTGAGATAACAACGCCGCGAAATTTATTTATCAGCACGTTTGAGCCTTTGCCGAGAACAAAATACGAAATCCCGCTCTCGCGGCAGCTTTTCAGCAGTGCGCAGAGCGATTTTTCATTTTTGGGCGCGGCAAAAACGTCACATTCCCCGCCGATTTTCATTGAAGTTTTATCGGCGAGCGTGAAATTCCGTTCACAAAAACCGCCGCTTTCGCGGCAGTTCTTTAAAATTTCGGCGTAATTATCCACTAATTTCCTCCAAAAAATTCTTGAGAATTAAGGCGGCTTTGCACGATTTTTCAGTGTAAGGGCTTGTGTTCACCCAAAAGCCCGCCGATTTCGCACAGCCTTAAATGCTGTAAAGGAACGCCGCACCGATAATTCCCGCGTCGTTTCCGAGCTTGCAGATATCGAGCTTCGTGGATTGCTTTTCATCAACGCAGTAGCTGTCACGCTTGATAATCTCGTACAGCGGCTTGGTGAGGTTTTCGCCCTCCTTGCAGATGCCGCCGCCGATAAGCAGAACCTCGGGCTGGAACGTGTTTACAATATTTGTCAAACCGCAGCCGAGATATTCTATGTACATATTGATAACGCCCTTTGCGGCTTCGTCGTCGGCTCTCATACCGTCAAACGCGGTCTTTCCGTCAACCTTTTCGATATCGCCGCCCGCAATTTCCCACATTTTGGAATCCTTGTGCGCTTCCATAGCCTCTTTAGTCATATTTATAAGCGCGGTTGCCGAAGAATATGCCTCAAAGCAGCCCTTTCTGCCGCAGCCGCACTGTCTGCCGTTGAACTCAATAACCGTGTGACCAAGCTCCGCACCGCAGAAGTTGAAGCCCGTGTAAATCTTGCCGCCGATGATGATACCGCCGCCGACGCCCGTGCCGAGCGTTACGACAACAACATCCGAATAGCCCTTTCCGGCTCCAGCGAGAACCTCGCCGAATGCTGCCGCATTTGCGTCGTTTTCAACGTAAATCGGCTTGTCAAGGCGCTGTTTGAGGAGAGTGCGCAGGTCGGTGTTGTGGAAATCAAGGTTGCAGGAATAAAGGACAATGCCGCTGTTTCTGTTGGCAACGCCGGGCGTTCCGATACCGATTGAGTTCACCTCGCCGATAGTAACCTTCGCTGCCGTCAGGCACTGCCAGATAAGTTCAACGATAGTCCCGCATATTTCCTCCGCAGGTCTGGGGAGATTTGTTTTTGCGGTTGCCTTCTGAACGATGTTGTAGTTCTCGTCAACCAAGCCAACCTTGATATTAGTTCCACCCAAATCAATTCCTATATTATACATAACCCAAATTTCCTTTCATCAAATATTCAAATCCGACATAATTTCCTCGCTGTCGGAATCAATTCCAAGCTGACGGAGCAAGTCCTTCGCGGCATTGTAGCCCATTTTCTTCTGGCGGTTGTTCATTGCCGCAACCTCGAGGATTACCGCGAGATTTCGTCCGGGTTTAACGGGGATATTGAGCAGCGGCACTTTAACGCCCAAAATCGTCATATAGTGCGTGTCAACGCCCATTCGGTCATAGGTTTTCTCGGGGTTCCAGAGTTCCATCTCGACAACCATATCGATTTTCGTGGACATTTTAACCGCGCCGATACCGAAGAGCTGACGCGCGTTTACGATACCGATACCGCGCAGCTCGAGGAAGTGTCTGATGTTATCGGGCGAAGAGCCAACAAGCGTGATGTTTGAAGCCTTGCGGATTTCAACCGCGTCGTCTGCGATAAGGCGGTGACCGCGCTTTACAAGCTCAATCGCAGTTTCGCTCTTACCAACGCCGCTCTCGCCGAGTATCATAACGCCCTCGCCGTAAATCTCGATGAGAACGCCGTGACGGGTAATTCTCGGAGCAAGCTGTAAATTGAGGAACGCCATAAGCTTGGAGATGAAAACGGTTGTGCTTTCATCGGTGCGCAAAATCGGGATTTCGTAGTTCGGCGCAAGCTCCAGCATTTCGGGGAAAATCTCCTCGTTACGCGTGATGACAAGCGCGGGGAAATGATAGCTCAGCAGGTCTGCAATGCGCTTTCTGCGAAGCTCGGGGTCAAGTCCCGAGAGGTACGCGTGTTCCATTTTTC
The DNA here is from genome assembly GCA_004554555.1 of [Eubacterium] saphenum. Classification (GTDB taxonomy): domain Bacteria; phylum Bacillota; class Clostridia; order Oscillospirales; family Ruminococcaceae; genus CAG-115. The sequence continues at coordinate 15,955 of SFLN01000073.1, forward strand.
CCATAACCTGGATACGCTTGTTGTCAAAATACTCGTAAAATCCCGCGAACTGAAGTCCGGGACGGTTTGTGTCGTTGTTGGTGATAAGAATATTGCCACCGTTTTCGGGCATATAGATGACCTCGAGCTTGAACTCGTCAATCATTCTGCAAAGCGGGAACGAAAACTCCCTTGTTATTTCTTCAAGCGGCATAAGAACTCCCCTTTATCCGTTATTTTAGTATTCGATATTTAATACCGTTAATTTGCCTGTAATTACTATCATTATACAATATTTCGGTGATTATTTCAAGTATTTTTTACAATTTTGATTAAAATTGTGCAAACCGTCAAAGCTATTTCCGTGACAACCTATGGGTGAACGGAAAGGACATTTTATGAAAAAGGTACTTACATCAATTTTTCTGGCAATCGGCGCGGCGTTTTTCTTTTGTATGGGCGGGTTTTTGACATTTGCGGAGAACTGTGAGGACGTTTGCAGCGAGGTTTTGCGGCTGCACATTCCCGCAAATTCCGACAGCGAAGCCGACCAAGCGATTAAGTTGAGACTGCGGGATTATGTGTTGAGTGAATTTTCGGAGGAGCTTGCCGAGTGCAAAAATCTTGAAGAGGCGGAGGAAAAAGCAGAGGAGCTGCTGCCCGAAATTGAGCGAAAGTCAACCGAGTTTCTCAAAAGGAACGGCTTTTCCTACGGTGCAAAAGCCGAGCTTGTGACAATGGATTTCACAACGCGTGAATACGACAAGCTCATTCTGCCCGCGGGAAAATATCGCGCAATTCGCATTACCCTCGGCAGCGGCGAAGGGCACAACTGGTGGTGCGTGATTTTCCCGCAGCTTTGCCTGCCGGCAGCTTCCAAAATCGAAAACGCAGAAAGTGCCGAGGAGGTTCTCGCAAACTTTGGAAAACCGCAGGGAATTACGATAAAATTCGCGGTTTTCGAGTGGTTTCAGAGCTTGTTTGGGTGAACTCGAACAGCGCGGTGAACAGGGCGCGTTCACGTTAACGCACAAAGCTTTGATTTATGAGAACACACTCCCAAAAAATTTAAAGAAAAAAGACGCTCTCGCTTGAGAACGTCTTTTTTCGGTGTCGTTGAAGGGGAAACGACAAGATTGGGTATATTTGGAAAGAAACTTGTCCGATTATCTGAAAGCACCCGTGAGAACGCCGCCGGTTTGCTTGGATTTCAGCCGCAGGTGGTCGGCGATAAGCGCGATAAACTCCGAATTGGTCGGCTTTCCGCGAGAGGTGTGGACGGTGTAGGAGAAGATTTTGTTCAGCACGTCAATGTTCCCTCTGTCCCACGCGATTTCGATTGCGTGGCGGATTGCCCTTTCAACTCTCGAGGAGGTTGTCTGGTACTGCTTGGCAACCGTCGGGTAAAGCAGCTTCGTTATGCAGTTTATCATCTCGTCGTTGTTCACCGAGAGCATTATCGCGGTTCTCAAATAATGATAGCCCTTGATGTGAGCGGGAATTCCGACTTGATGAATAATCTCGGTCACCGCAAGCTCCAGCTCGGTTTCATCGGGAGCTTCTGTCGTCTTTTCGGCAACACCGCACATCTGATTTATTTTCGACACAAGATACTGCGGGTCAACCGGCTTCAGCGCAAAGGACGCGCCAAGATTTGCCGCCTCGCGCTCAAGATTTGGGTCGGGAGTGCCCGAAACTATGATTACGTTCGGGACGTATTTTTTCTCCACCTTCAGGCGGCGGATAACCTCAACCGCATCGCAGAACGGCATTTTCGCTTCGAGAACCGCCGCGTCGGGTGCTTCCGATTTAATCGAGTTCAGAACCGAGTTTCCGTCGCAGCGCCGCGTAATCGCGTACATTCCCGCATTCTTGAGCGCCCCAGCCCAAGCCATTCCACATTCCGCCGAATCATTTCCAATAAGTACCTTAATTTGATTTGTCATATCTTTCTACCTCCATAAATTACCGAATTTCTGCGATTTGGCTCGCTTTTCTTTCGGTCTGGTTATATTTTACCATATTTTGGAAACAATTTCAAGATATTTTTGGAAATTTTTGGGATTTTTTTACAATTTCTCGAATTTGGCATAACAGCCACGTTTGCTGGAGTTTTCAGATGGATTTGATAGGAGAACTTTTGCTCTATTTGTCAAAATTTGTCGGATTTTGGTTGAGCTTTGAGAGATATTTTGGCGGCGTGATTTGCGAAAATTTGCGTGACTGCACCCGCTCTGTTAAGGTTAGGGTGTTCAAGCGGGTTTGCGATTTTTTTGACATTTCGTCAAAAAAATTGGCAATGGTCGCGAAACTAGATTTCAAGTCGGTTTGTAAAATCATAGTTTGAGATTATTCATTTTTATGGTTTTGACGGCTTCGCCTTCAGTATTTACGCTTCGCTCCGGTGCCTTCGGCGACCAAAAAACTTTTTCTGAAGAAAAAGTTTTTTGGATTTTCAAAAAGAC
>SFLN01000074.1 GCA_004554555.1 [Eubacterium] saphenum
TGATACACCCGGGAATCGAACCCGGGACACCCTGATTAAAAGTCAGGTGCTCTACCGCCTGAGCTAGTGGATCATAACTGCAACGTATCTATTATAGCAGATAACATCTCATTTGTCAAGTGCTTTTTGCAAAAAATTAAAAATTTTTACAAATACTTGAAAAATCTTGTTAACCGACTTGAAATAATTCCGAAAAAGTGATATAATTAATATATGTATGCAGAAAAGATATCAAAAGGAGGGTGATTGAATGGATATAAAGGTTGGGGATATCCTTGTGATGAAGAAAAATCACCCTGTCTGCGGGAGTGTACGAATGAAGGTTTTGCGCGCGGGTGCGGATTTCAAGCTCTGCTGCGAGGGGTGCGGGAGAGTTGTGATGACGCCGCGCTCCAAGTGCGAGAAGAACGTCAAATCGATTATCCGCAGCGAAAATCAATAATCGGAGAAAACTATGCGTGAAAGAATACAAATGATAATCGCGCGGTACGATGAGATAAGCGCGAAGCTGTCCGACCCGAAGACTGCCGCCGACAACAAGCTCTACGCAGAGCTTATGAAGGAATACAAGATCCTCACGCCGATTGTCGATATGTACAATAAGTACCAAAAAGCCGAAAAAGCCTGCCTTGACTCGAAGGCTCTTTTGGACGACAATTCTCTTGACGAGGAGCTTCGGGAGCTTGCCGAGGTTGATTATATCGAAAACAAGGCGCTTATGGAGAAATGCGATGAGGAGCTGAAAATTCTGCTTTTGCCGCGTGACCCGGACGATGACAAGAGCGTTATCGTTGAAATTCGCGCAGGCGCGGGCGGCGAGGAAGCAGCGCTTTTTGCAAATTCGATGTTCAGAATGTACTCGATGTATGCGGCTCGTCAGGGCTGGAAAATCGACGTTATGAGCGCAAATCCAACCGAGCTTGGCGGGTATAAGGAGATATCGTTCGGCGTTGAGGGCGAGGGCGTGTATGCGAAACTGAAGTACGAAAGCGGTGTTCACCGTGTACAGCGCGTTCCCGAAACCGAGTCGCAGGGACGTATTCAGACTTCAACGGTAACCGTGGCGGTTTTGCCCGAGGTTGAGGACGTTGACGTAAACATAAATCCCGCCGATTTAACGATTCAGACGTTCCGTTCAAGCGGCGCTGGCGGTCAGCATATCAACAAAACCGAGTCTGCGGTTCGCATTATTCATCACCCGTCGGGAGTTGTGGTTGAATGTCAGGAAGAGCGCTCGCAGATGAAGAACAAGGAAAAGGCGCTGAAAATGCTGTACAGCAGGCTTTACGAGGCGGAGAAAACCGCCCGCGACAACGCCATAGCCGAGGAGCGCCGCGGTCAAGTGGGAACGGGCGACCGCTCCGAGCGTATCAGAACGTACAATTTCCCGCAGTCCCGCGTTACAGACCATCGAATCGGGCTTACGCTGTACAAGCTGGACGAGATGATGAACGGCGGCTGCGACGAGATTTTTGACGCGCTGCGGCTTGCCGAGAGGACGGCGCTGCTTGCCAAGAACGAGAGCTGACGATGAAGGAAATCGAAAAAACACGGCTTGACAGCTTTGAGAAAATGCTTTTGTCTGTTCGGGAGCAATACGATGAAAAGTCGAGGAAGCTCACCGAGCTGAAAAACGCGGGAAAAGAGAAAACCGCAACCTATCGCCAGCTTTTTGCCGAGAAAATTCAGCTTGGGAATATGCTTGCGATGTACAGGCTGTACGGGCTGACTGAATGATTTGAGAAGGTGAAAAAATGCTTACGGAGCTTGAAAAATATTCCGAAAAAAGCGCTGGGAAAGCCGCGGAAATACTGAAAAACGGCGGGATTGTCGCAATTCCCACGGAAACGGTTTACGGGCTTGCGGCAAATGCTCTCGACGAAAACGCGGTTCGCAGCATTTTTGTCGCCAAGGGCAGACCGCAGGACAATCCGCTTATCGTTCACATAAGCGATTTCGAGATGATAAAGCCGCTTGTGACCGATATCCCCGAGCTTGCGAAGCGGCTTGCAGAGCGGTTTTGGGCGGGACCGCTTACGATGATTTTCGATAAATCCGAGGTTGTTCCGAACGTGACAAGCGGCGGTTTGTCAACGGTTGCCGTGAGAATGCCCGCGAACGCTGCCGCGCGTGAAATTATCGAGAAATGCGGATTTCCGCTTGCCGCGCCGTCTGCAAACACATCGGGCAAGCCAAGTCCCACAACTGCGCAGCACGTTTTTGAGGATATGAACGGGAAAATCCCGCTGATAATCGACGGCGGGGAGTGCGCGGTCGGCGTGGAAAGCACGGTTATCTGCTTCAGAAACGGCAAAATCCACATTCTTCGTCCGGGCGGTATAACACGGGAAATGCTTGCGGAATTTGCCGAGGTTGAGGTGGACAAGGCGGTTGAAGCCGCGCCGAAAGCCGATGAAAAGGTGCTTTCGCCGGGAATGAAGTACAAGCATTATTCCCCGAAAGCGGACGTTTTTATCGTAAACGCAAACGGTGATGATTTCGAGAAATTCTGCCGCGGGAATTTCGGCGAGAAAACAATTTTTCTTTCCTGCGGTGAACGAGAGGGCTGTCTGAATTACGGCGAAACCTCGGAAATTCAGGCGCATCGGCTGTTTTCGCTGCTGCGGCACGCGGACGAAATCGGCGCGGAAAAGGTGTACGTTGAAATCCCGTCGAAGGACGGCGTGGGGCTTGCGGTGTACAACCGCCTGCTTCGGGCGGCGGCTTTCAGAATTATTGAGCCGTGACCTCTTGACAAACGGGAAAATCCGCGTTATACTTAAATATCGGCAGTTTTGTTTAATTTGAACGCGTGGTGTATAATTATGGAAAATCCGCAGAAAATCAGAATAATCGGGCTCACGGGGCAAAGCGGCGCGGGTAAATCAACCGTGCGCGGCGTTTTTGAGGAAAACGGTTTTGCGGTTATCGACTGCGATGATGTTGCACGGAAAATCGCGTCAAAAAGCGCATTTCTGAACGAGGTCGCGGAGCGCTTCGGCAGGGATATTCTGAACGCGGACGGGACTCTTGACCGTGTGAAAACTGCGGCGATGATTTACAACGACAAGCAGAAATACGCGGAGTACTGCGGGATAATCTTTCCTTATATAACCTATGATATTATGCGGCAAATCGAGCGTTTTGACAAAGATGTTCTGCTTGACGCGCCGACGCTTTTTGAAGCGAGAATTGACGGGTTGTGTACGGAGATAATCAGCGTTACCGCGGATTTTGAGCTTTGCGCCGAGAGAATTTCAAAGCGCGATAAAATTACTCTTGAAAAGGCAAGAGAACGGCTTTCTTCGCAGCACGGGGCTGATTTTTTCAGAGAACACTCGGATTTTGTTATCGAAAACAACGGCTCGGAAAAGGAGCTTTACGATAAAGCGCAGGCGATTATCGTTAAATTGAAAGGCAGATAATGGTTTACAAAAAGCGAAAAAAGAAACACACGGGTTTAATCGCGGCGATAATTATTGTCGCGGCGGCGCTTGTCGGGGTGGGAGTTTACTTCGGTTATCGGCAATATATCATCGAAACGCACCCGCTGAAATATCAGACCTATGTTGAAAAATACTCCGCGCAGAACGGACTTGACAAGTACCTGGTTTACGCGGTTATCAAGACGGAAAGCGGCTTCAAGACCGACGCTGTTTCAAATGTCGGAGCGCGCGGTCTTATGCAGATTATGGAGGAAACGTTTGACTGGATAAAGTACAAGCGCGACGATGATGACGCAGTTTATTCCGATATGTACAATGCGCAGAAGAACATCGACTACGGCTGCTGGCTTTTGGGGTATCTTTACGAGGAATTCGGGACAATTGAAGCGACTGCGGCGGCTTATCACGCGGGACGAGGCACGGTAAACGAGTGGCTTTCCGACAGGCGTTATTCACCGGACGGAGTTCATCTTGAAACAATCCCGACTCCCGACACCGCGCATTATGTCGATAAAATCACAAACGCTTTGAAAACGTACAAAAAGCTGTACGATAACGACAAATAACAGAAAGGAAAGGACAATCGAAATGGCAAAGAAAGAAACCGAAAACGAAGCAAAACAGCTCAAGGAAAAGCTCTTTATGCAGAAAAAGAACGCTTTTCTGCGTATGAGCGACAGCGAAATCAAAAAATGCGACAAATTCTGCGAGGGGTACAAGCGTTTTCTTGACGAGGCGAAAACCGAGCGTGAGGCTGCGGTATATATCGAGCGCGAGGCAAAGGCAGCGGGGTTCGTGAAATTCGACAAGAAAAAGAAGTACAAGGCGGGCGACAAGGTTTATGTTATCAACCGCGAAAAGTCGGCTATTCTCGCGGTAATCGGCTCTGAGCCTGTTGAAAACGGCGTCAATCTGCTTGCCGCGCACATCGACTCGCCGCGTCTTGATATGAAACAGAACCCGCTTATGGAAAAGGACGAGGTTGGCTATTTCAAGTCGCACTATTACGGCGGTATCAAGAAATATCAGTGGACAACCGTTCCGATGTCGCTTCACGGCGTTATCGTAAAAGCGGACGGTACAAAAATCACCGTCAAAATCGGCGAGGACGAAAACGACCCCGTGTTCTGCGTATCGGATTTGCTCCCGCACCTTGCTTCCGCGCAGATGAAACGCCCGTCAACCGAGCTTATCAAGGGCGAAGAGCTTAATGTTATCATCGGTTCGCGCCCGTTCAAGGACGACGAGGTTTCCGAGAAAGTCAAGCTCAATTTGCTTGCAATCCTCAACAAAAAGTACGGCATAACCGAAGCTGATTTCCTTTCCGCAGAGCTTGAGGCTGTACCCGCATTCAAGGCGCGCGATATCGGCTTTGACAGAAGTCTTGTCGGCGCTTACGGACAGGACGACAGAGTTTGCGCGTATACGGAGCTTGCGGCGGTTCTCGAAGCGAAAGCTCCGAAAAAGACCGCTGTCGCTATTCTCACCGACAAGGAAGAAACCGGCTCCGACGGAAACACGGGACTTCAGTCCGCTTATCTGAAGTATTTTATCGCGGATTTGGCGGCGATTTTTGGAGCAAGAGCGCGCGATGTTCTCGCGAACTCAAAGTGCCTTTCCGCAGACGTAAACGCGGCTTATGACCCGACTTTCGCGGACGTATTCGAGAAGAACAACTCCTGCGTGCTTAACGGCGGCGTTTGCGTGACAAAATACACCGGTTCAAGAGGAAAAAGCGGTACTTCGGACGCGTCCGCTGAATATGTCGGTGAAATTCGTGCGCTTCTTGACAAAAACGGCGTAATCTGGCAGACAGGCGAGCTTGGAAAGGTTGATATCGGCGGCGGCGGAACGGTTGCCAAATATATCGCAAATCTTGACGTTGATACAATTGACGTGGGCGTGCCCGTTATCTCGATGCACGCGCCCTACGAAATTACGGCAAAAACCGACGTTTATGCCGCTTATAAGGCATTTGAGGCATTTATTAACGCATAATCGGACAAATCTATTCACTTTACTCCGAGAACCCGCATATTATAAACGGGGGAGTGGTGAATTATGGCGCGTACCTTTTTCAGAAAGCTCGGAATGAAGCTGATTGCCGTGGGAATGGTTTTGACGGGGCTTCTTGTCATAATGGACTTGAGTTTTCGTCCGATAATCGAAACCGTGAACGCTTACGAGTGCCACGAAATGGTGACCCGTGTGATTAACGACGCGGTTTTAGCTGAGCTTGAAAACGAGAACGCGGATTACTCAAAGCTTGTTAATTTAACCACAAACGCAGACGGCGAGGTTATCTCGCTTGAAAGCAACGTGATGAACATCAACAAGCTGAAAACCCGCATTGCGCAGCGGCTTGAGCGTGAAATCGAGCGGCTTTCCGAGGTGGATATACAAATCCCGATAGGAACGCTTCTCGGTATCCAGCTCCTCCACGGAAAAGGTTTCAGCGTGGGAATGACGGTACAGCCGATGGGCTTTGCAACCGCTTCGATTATCAGCGAGTTTTCCGACGCGGGGCTGAATCAGACTCTTCATCGGATTGTGATTGAGATAAATGCTGAGGTTGACGCGATTATTCCGGGTTTCTCCACGAGAGTTCCCGTAAAAACAACGATTGTTGCCGCGGAAACGGTGATAGTCGGAAGAGTTCCGAACGCGTACACGCACGTTGTGGCTTCCGAATCGCTTGACGGTTACCTCAACGACTACGGCGCTACGGAATGAAATCGGAGATGATGAAATGGATATAAATGAAGCGAAAAAGCGTGTTGAACTGCTCACCGAAACGCTTGAAAAGGCAAACCGCGATTACTACGACCTTGACAGCCCGACGCTTGAGGACGACGAATACGACGCGCTGATGCGTGAGCTGAGAGCGCTTGAAAGCGAGTTTCCCGAGCTTTTGAGCGAGAGCTCGCCGTCGCAGAGGGTGGGCGGTACAGCCGCGACAACCTTTGAAAAAGTACCGCACGCGGTTCAGATGGCAAGCCTGCAGGACGTTTTCAGCGCCGATGAGGTGAGAGATTTTTTTGAGCGCGTTCAAAAGCAGGGTGCCGAGGAGTTCACCGTTGAGCCGAAAATCGATGGACTTTCGGTGTTGCTCGAATACGAAAACGGCGTTCTTGTGCGCGGTTCAACGCGCGGCGACGGTTTTGTCGGCGAGGACATCACCGCAAATCTAAAAACAATCCGCGCTATTCCGCTTAAACTAAAGGAAGAAATCCCGCTTTTGGAAGTTCGCGGCGAGGTTTATATGCCGAAGCTGAGTTTTGCGAAATTGTGCGAAATTCAGGAGAAAAACGGCGAGCCGCTCCCAAAAAATCCCCGAAACGCCGCGGCGGGTTCTCTTCGGCAAAAGGACAGCAAAATCACCGCCGAGCGCGCTCTCGATATATTTTGCTTCAATATTCAGCGCGTTGAGGGGAAAGAGTTTTCTTCGCACTCGGAGAGCCTGGAGTTTCTGAAAGAACAGGGATTTAAGATAATCCCCGATTACCGCGTCTGCAAGACGATTGATGAAATTCTTGCGAGAATTGAAGAAATCGGGAAAATGAGAACCTCGCTTCCGTTTGATATAGACGGCGCGGTTGTAAAGGTCAACAATCTGCGGCTTCGCGAGGAAATCGGCGCGACTGTAAAAGTACCGAAGTGGGCGGTTGCTTTCAAATACCCGCCCGAGGAGAAGGAAACCACGCTGAACGAAATTGAGATAAATGTCGGCAGAACGGGCGCTCTTACGCCGGTTGCGGTTTTCGACCCCGTTCAGCTTGCAGGAACAACCGTTTCGCGCGCGGTTTTGCACAATCAGGATTACATCGCCGAAAAGGAAATCCGAATAGGCGACAGAATTGTCGTGAGAAAAGCGGGGGACATAATCCCCGAGGTTGTGCGGAGCATTTCGCACGCGGAAAACTCAGTGCCGTTTTTCATTCCGGGCAAGTGTCCCGTGTGCGGCGCGGAAGCGGTTCGCGATGAGGACGAGGCTGTTGTGAGATGTCAGAACATCGACTGTCCCGCGCAGCTTTTGCGTTCAATCGAGCATTTTGCTTCGCGCGGTGCGATGAACATCGAAGGTCTCGGTGAAGCGGTTGTCAAGCAGCTTGTTGACGCGGGGCTTGTGAAAACGGTTGCGGATTTGTACACGCTGAATTTGCAGGACTTGACCGCGCTCGAGCATTTCGGCAAAAAGTCCGCCGAGAACCTTCTTAATTCAATCGAAAATTCCAAGAAAAACAACCTTTCAAGGCTGATTTTCGCGCTTGGAATTAAGGGTATCGGCAGCCGCGCGGCAAAGCTTCTATGCGAGAAATTCGGCGATATGGACAGCATTATGGCGGCTTCGCAGGAGGAAATCGTTGAAATCGAGAATTTCGGCGATATTCTTGCAAAATCGGTGTACAAGTCAATGCGCGAGCCGCATAGAATTGAGCTTATTTCCCGTCTGAAGGAGCTTGGACTGAATATGACCTACGAAAGTGCGAAAACCTCGGACAAGTTCGCGGGACTGACTTTCGTTCTCACGGGAACTCTCCCCACGCTTAAACGTGAACAGGCTAAGGAAATGATAGAAAAGCTCGGCGGCAAGTGCTCGGGCTCGGTTTCCAAAAAGACAAGCTATGTTCTCGCGGGAGAAGAGGCAGGCTCAAAGCTCGACAAGGCAAACGAGCTTGGAATTACGGTTATAAATGAAGAACAATTCATTAAAATGACAGAAAATCAGGAGGAATAAAAATGGGAATGACAATGACGCAGAAAATTCTGGCAAAGCACGCGGGACTGGATTCCGTTGTTGAGGGGCAGCTGATTAAAGCGAAGCTGGATATGGTTCTCGGAAACGATATCACAAGCCCTGTTGCCATCAACGAGTTCAACAAGAACGGCTTTACGGGAGTTTTCGACAAATCGAAGATTTCGCTGGTTATGGATCACTTTACGCCTAACAAGGATATAAAGGCGGCTATTCAGTGTCAGCAGTGCCGTAATTTCGCGGACAAGTACGATATCGAGAATTTCTACGATGTCGGAAACGTTGGTATCGAGCACGCGCTGCTGCCCGAAAAAGGCTTGGTTATCGCAGGCGACTGCGTAATCGGCGCGGACAGCCACACCTGTACATACGGCGCGCTCGGCGCTTTCTCAACGGGCGTCGGTTCAACCGATATGGCTGCGGGTATGGCAACGGGAGAGGCTTGGTTTAAAGTACCGTCCGCTATTAAGTTCAACCTCACCGGCAAGCTCAACAAGTGGGTTAGCGGCAAGGACGTTATTCTGCACATTATCGGTGAAATCGGCGTTGACGGCGCGCTTTATCAGTCGATGGAGTTCACGGGCGAGGGATTGAAGAGTCTCTCGATGGACGACAGACTTTGTATGGCTAATATGGCAATCGAAGCGGGCGCAAAGAACGGCATTTTCGAGGTTGACGACGTTACGCTCGACTACATAAAGGGCAGAACCGACCGCAAGCCCGAGATTTTCAAGGCTGACGAGGACGCGCACTATAACCGCGTTATCGACATCAATCTGAGCGAAATCAAGCCGACGGTTTCTTTCCCGCATCTGCCCGAGAACACCAAGACTATCGATGAAGCCGAGAAGCTGAACATCAAGATTGACCAGGTTGTAATCGGTTCGTGCACCAACGGTCGTTACAGCGATCTTGAAGCTGCTGCGGCTATCGTCAAGGGCAAGAAGGTTGCAAAGGGAGTTCGCGCAATCGTAATTCCCGCAACTCAGCAGATTTATCTGGACGCGCTGAAAAACGGCTTGCTCGAGATTTTCGTTGAAGCGGGAATGGTTGTTTCCGCGCCGACCTGCGGACCTTGCCTGGGCGGTCACATGGGTATTCTCGCACCGCACGAGAGAGCTGTTTCCACGACCAACCGCAACTTTGTCGGCAGAATGGGCGACACAACCTCCGAGGTTTATCTGGCAAGCCCTGCTGTTGCGGCGGCAAGCGCGCTGAAAGGCTATATTTCGGGAGAGTTTGAGTAATGGTTAAGCACGTTATTATCTGGAAACTGAAAGAAATGCCCGAAGCCGAAAAGTCCGAGCACAAAGCGCTTATCAAGGAAGGACTTGAGGGGCTGAAGGGCAAGATTGACGGTCTGGTTGAAATCAAGGTTGTAACCGAGATTCTGCCGTCGTCAAGCGGGGACTTGATGCTGGACAGCACCTTCACCGATGAAAAATCGCTGAAAGCCTACGCTGTTCACCCCGAGCACGTCAAAGTAGCGGACGAGCGCGTAAGACCGTTCGTTGCGGACAGAAAATGCGTTGATTTTGAAATTTAAGGAGAATTGCTATGAAAGCACACGGAATTGTACATAAATACGGCGATAA
>SFLN01000075.1 GCA_004554555.1 [Eubacterium] saphenum
TCGCCTTGGGCAATCATCGCAATCTGCAAAAACTGCTTTCGGTCAATGCCCATAATTTCGCGAATTTTTTCGTTAACCTCGCGCTGTTTTGTAATCACGCTTCCATCGGGCAAATGCAGCTCGGATTCGGCTTTTTGGGTTTTCGTGCCCTCGCCGCGAGCTTTTTGACGCTCATATTCGGGATTTCGCCTGACCGTGTAAATCTTGTCCGAATACGAAAATACAAGCTCAACCTCAGTCGGCTTATCGATATCGGCGTATTTTGAACGAAACATCGACGGCTCTCGGTTTTCACCGCTTGCTTCTCCGTACAGCGCGTAGGTTATTGCGTCAAAAATCGTGGTTTTCCCCGCGCCAGTGTCGCCCGTAATCAAGTACAGACCTCTCGTGCCCAGCTTGTCCAGCTCCAAAACCGTTTTCTGCGCGTATGGACCGAATGCCGATAAGGTTAACTTAATTGGTCTCATTTCTGCCCTCCCAAATGCCCTCAATCAGTTTCTTCATAAACTCGGTCTGCTCCTCGCTCATCGGCTGATTGTTTTGGAGCGTATAAAAGTCCGCGAAAAGCTCCAGCGGCGTTTTTGTTTCGATACTGTCGGCGCCTTTGATTTCCACGTTCATTCGCGTGCGCTTGTTGTCGTAATCCAGCTTCATCAAGTGCTGATATATCACGCGCAGCTTTCCGATTGCGTCAGGAATATCGTCCTCGTCCGTCAAGGTTATGTGAGTGTAATCCTCCTGCCACGTTTTGTTCTCGTAGAACGGCTTCGCGACAAGCTCGTCGTATGTTCCTTTCAGCTCAACAAGCTCGCGCTTCGGAGTTAATTTGATTGTTTTGAGCCGCACGTTTCCTTTCTCCGAAAGCTCGACTGCGGTAACGGATTTTTCGTCCTTTGCCTCAGAGAAAGAGTATTTGAGCGGCGTTCCGCAGTAACGGATTTTTTCGCCGCAGTTTTGCGGTGAATGAAGGTGACCGAGAGCAACGTAGTCAAACGGTTCAAAAACCGACGCGTCAACGTTGTCCAAACCGCCGACCGAAATCTCCTCGGACTCGCAGCGCGCTGCTCCCGTAACAAACTGGTGCGCGACAAGAATATTTCTCTCAGCGGGATTTATTTTCATTTTTGCAATTGCCGCTCTGACCGCGTCGGTGTACGAATTTATCTCCTCCTCGCAAAAGCCGCGAACGTGCGCGGGCTTCACAAACGGCAGCATATAAACATTCACATTTCCGTGTTCATCGGTCATTGTAAACGGCGCGATTTCACCGTTGTAGACGGGCGACAAATGTATTCCTCCCGCGCTCATAATTCGCGCTCCGAACGCAATTCTTTCGGGTGAATCGTGGTTTCCGCTGATGACAAAAACCTCCAAATTCCTTTGCGCAAGCTTCACCAGAAAATCGTCAAACAGCTGCACAGCCTCGGCGGGCGGTATCGGCTTATCGTAAATATCCCCCGCGATAAGCACGCCGTTTGGCTTTTCGATGTCGATAATTTCGATAATCTGATTTAAAATATAAGCCTGGTCCTCAATCATCGAGTACTCGTAAACCCGCTTTCCCAAATGCAAATCGGATATGTGGATAAACTTCATAATTTCTCCTTAGCTAACCAAAAAGATTGTGTTCTTCTCAAAAATCCCGAACGCAAAGCCCAAATTCATTCTACCATAAACGCAAGGCTATGTTATAATTGTCCGGTTCGCACGGAGTTCGACCAAGGCGAACGGACATTTTGATGTATAATAAATGCTTTGCGTTTATTATACCACAATTTTCCGAAAAAGTAAAGAGCGAAAAAATTCCGCTCCTTAAATCATCTGTTTAATTCAAAAAATCACTTCCACGGCTTTTTGCCGTCAAGCCAGCCCTTGCTTTGCCAATACTCTTTTTCGGATTTTGAAGCGCCCCAGTTTGCCTTTTGCATACCGCCGTAAAACCAAAACAATACGCGCGTCTTGACGCCAACCTTCACGGGTTTGTTTTCGGACAGCTTTTTCGCGAGATTTCCCATATCCTTACGGATTTTCGCTTTCTTTTTCTCGGGCACTGTTTCCCAGCTGATTTTCGGAACACCCCAGTTCACAAGATTTCCAGCAACAAGCTTTGCCGCTTGTCCCGCACCCGCTCCCGCTGCGGTTGAAATCACCACGGCGCGCTTTTTGAACATTTCTTCGTGCGGACGATGAGTGAGCCAATATGTAAAAAACAAGTCCAAAAACGCTTTCATCGGCGCGCTCGGCATCATACAATAATTCGGCGTTGTAAAAATTAGCAAATCCGCCGCAAGCATCGCGTCTTCAAGCGGCTTTTTTTCCTCCCAAAACGGGCACTTTTCCCTGCCCTCAAGACAGGTGTAGCACCCCACGCAAAACCGGTTCAAATCTCTCGGCAGGAAAAACTCTTTTACCTCTTTCTCGCAAGTAATCCCGTCAATCAGAATTTTCGCGGTGTTCCAAGTGCTGCCCTTGTGATTTTGTCCGTTTATCACAACTATTTTCATCGCTTACACTCTCAATTACAAAATACCCGTAACCGTCATTGAAGAAACGATTTCAGCAGTTTGCCCATCATCGCTTTTTTCAGCTTTGCAAACCGGTACCCAAATCCCGCATTCATAGTCGGGACTTTGCATATCGCCCGCCGTATATACCTCCAGCATAGCGTTTCCGTTGCCCTTGTAGTTTTGTTTTTGTTTCGGGTACCACTCCTCCCAAACCCGCGTGTTCAAGTCTTGAAGCGACTTCGGGAGTGCGCCTTTTGCGGAAAACATCGCCCAATCGCTTTCGGGGAACGTGAAGAGCTTCAAGCCCTCGGGCACCTCGCCGCCTGTATAAAGCCCCGCAATCCAATAGTCAAACGAGCCGTCCTTGTCATCGCAAATTGCAAACATACCGATTTGGTTCTCTAGAACAGCTTTTTCAATCGGTGTTTCGGGCGTCATCGTCTGCCAAAGCTTCGCAAATCTGCGGCTATAGTCGTTTTCCCAGAATTTCGGGCATTTTTCATAGCCCTCGTCGAGACGAATTGAGGTTGAAAAACCAATAAAAGCCATCGCTTTTTTGTGTTCGTATCTAACATTCATCGCACATTCTCCTTTAACATTTTCAGTAAGCTAACGCTCGTTTCCTTTATTATAGCACACTTTAACGCTGTTGTCAATAGCAAAGCGCGATGAAATTCAAAAAGCTACTTTATAACCAGCATTTTGTTCCCGCCCTTTTGAAATTCATACTGCGTTTCACGGATTTCAACCTTGTGATTTTTCTCAAAATAATCGACTACATCGGAAACCAAATCCGTCTGATTTGCGTCCAAATCGACAATCGGAAACAGTCTGATTTCCCTGCAAACTCTGAGCATTTCGCTCATTGCGCGAATATGAAAATCAAGTCCCAAATCGGTGTACATCAGCAGAAAATGCGAACTTAATCCTATATCAAAAGTCTTGTCCTCAAACGAGAGTTTATCGGGAAGCTCGTGACAAATGTATCGCCCCTCGGACTTTCCGCGCTCGTAATCCGACAGGAAAAGCCGCATTGCCGACATTCGCAGATTTTCAAGCTCGTCCAAATCCTTGATTTGCGTCCACACATAATTGTCGGCATTTTCCCGCATCTGCTCCATTACAATCACGCGCACTTCTTCAATGCGATTTTCAAGCTCCTCCGTTGAAAATCGGTAAACAGGGTCAAACGAAGTCACCGAAAACCCAAGCCGCGCTGCCTCACAGTTAAAGCTCGCCGGACCGTCACCAAAGCCCGCAATCCTCTTTCGCATATCCTCGTCGGTTAAACAAAACATACTCCGATATTCGCTCAGATTTCTCCCCCACGGCACTACGCTGTCCAATTTAAACGCCAAATTAATTCCTCCTCACTATGTTTTATCTCATACTGCTTGCTTCATTATATCAAATTCTTCAAGAATTTTCAAGTGAACGCGAAAAAATATCAGAAAAAATTAAGAATTTCCCCCTGTAAAAATGCGCGAAAATATGTTATAATTAACGGGAAAGAGGTGGTGCGGAGTGAAGATACTGGTTGCCGATGATGAGAAGGAAATCGCAGAGCTTGTTGAAATTATCCTGAAAAACGAAGGGCACGAGGTGTATAAATGCTTTGACGGTGCGGAGGCGCTTGCTGTTGTAAACACGCTCGGCGCGGAGCTTGATTTGGCGATACTTGACGTGATGATGCCCGTTTATGACGGTTTTGATGTGTGCAAAAAAATCCGCGAACGCTTCAATTTCCCCGTCATTATGCTCACCGCGAGAACCGAGGATATCGACAAAATCACCGGTTTATCCATCGGCGCGGACGATTATGTGACGAAGCCGTTTAACCCGCTTGAGCTTGCCGCGCGAGTCAAGGCGCAGCTTCGGCGCTACAAGAACTACAACTCCGAACCGTCCGCGAACATTTTTGAATACGATGGGCTTTCCATTAACAAGGACAACCACACTTGTTCCCTTTTTGAAAAGGAAATCTCGCTCACGCCGACTGAATTCAACATTTTGTGGCTGCTGTGCGAAAACGCAGGAACCGTGGTTTCGTCCGAAAAGATTTTCGAGAGCGTCTGGGGCGAGGATTACCTCGACAGCAACAATACCGTGATGGTGCACATTCGGCGCATACGCGAAAAGCTTGGTGAAAAGCCGCGCGCGCCGCATTACATAACGACAGTTTGGGGGGTTGGCTACAAAATTGAAAAGCCGCGTTCTAAATAAATACATCGGAAAACTCGCAATTTTCACGGCAATTTTCGCCGCCGCTGCGCTGCTTTTGAGCTTTCTTTTCTTCGAGGTCTGCTACAACCTTTTTCAAGGTATAACCTCGGATTCGGACGGCTTTCGCGATTTCGCCGCAAGTGTGTACAATTTCGTTTACAATTATCGGAAAGAAATCGTGATAATAGCTTATTTAATCGGCTTTCTTATTATCACAATCCGCACGGTTTCGCGTCTCGGGAAGCTGCTTTCGCTTACGGAAAACGCTCTGAATAACGAAAAATCCGTGGTTTTCGGCGAGGACTGCCCCGAGGAGCTGCGCACGTTTTCAAGCTCGGTGAAAAACTACCGCGACAGAATTCAGATAAACGAGCAGGCGCGGCAGCTTGCCGAACAGCAGAAAAACGACCTAATCGTGTACCTCGCGCACGATTTGAAAACGCCGCTCACGTCAATCATCGGATACCTCGGCATACTCGAGGAGTCGCCCGACTTGCCGCGTGAACAGCGCGCGAAATACGTTGGGATAACGCTTGACAAAGCGTATCGGCTCGAGCAGCTCATAAACGAATTTTTCGAGATAACGCGGCTGAATTTGAGCGAGCTTTCGCTTGAAAAAACAAACGTTGACCTGGCGATAATGCTCAATCAGATGGTCGAGGAATTTTACCCGCTGCTCGAAGAAAAACGCATGAAAATTTCCTGCGATATCGAAAGCGGACTTCGGCTCAACGCGGACGCCGACAAGCTTGCCCGCGCGCTCGACAATCTTTTGAGAAACGCCGTGAATTACGGCTGGGACGACAGCGAGGTTAAGCTGTCCGCGCATTTTTCGGGCAGCAATATCGTGGTAACTCTCGCAAATCGCGGCGATGAAATTCCGCCTGAAAAGCTCGCTAGGATTTTCGACAAGTTCTGCCGGCTGGACAGCTCCCGCCGCAGTAAAACAGGCGGCGCGGGACTTGGACTTGCGATAACAAAGCAGATTATCGAGCTGCACGGCGGCACAATTTCCGCCGCGTGTAACGGCAACGACATCACTTTTACGATAGTTCTTCCGATGTAAGAAAATCTTAATTTTTCCGTAATTTTTCCTTAAAACAAAACACGCTCCCCGGGCTTATAATTAAGTTCGGGGAGTGATTTTATGAAAACAAAAATTATCTTTGTTTCAATTTTGGCGGCACTTGTCGCGGTTGTTTTTCTTGTTCCGAAAAAGCAAAATTCAGCCGCTTTCGGCAACTCGGAAATCTGCTCGTTTGCAGCGGAAAACGGCTTAAATCCGAGCGATTACCCGAACGAGCTTGTCGCAATGCTGGAGCGAAATCCCGAAACGCGGGAATTTGTGCTGAATTATCCGCTGAAAAAGGACGAGAAATTTGACTGCACGGTAACTTTGCCCGAGGACGGAAGCGTGCCGCTTTTTCTGCAGTGGGACGAGCGCTGGGGGTATCTGGAGTATTCGGGGGAGCTGCTGGGATTGAGCGGCTGCGGACCGACAACTCTTTCGATGGCAGCCGCGTATCTTCTCAAGGACGAAACGCTTTCGCCCGCTTACATAGCCAAATTCAGCGATGAAAACGGCTTTTCAAGCTACAAAAACGGCTCGTGCTGGACGCTTATGAGCGAGGGCGCGAAGCAGCTTGGGCTGCGCTCCGAGGAACTTCCGCTATGGGAAGCAAGTATGGTGAACTCGCTCGCCGAAAACGAGCTGATAATCTGCGCGATGGGCAAGGGTGATTTCACGTCATCGGGGCATTTTATACTGATTTGCGGCTATGAAAACGGCTTGTTTTCCGTCCGCGACCCCAACAGCAAAGCGCGTTCCGAACGGCTCTGGAGCTACGAAACACTCTCAACGCAAATTGACGGAATGTGGGCTGTCGGCGTGTAAAATCAGACTTTTTTTAAAGGCACGAAAACTGCGTAAGAGCTGTCGTACATTGACTTCAGGCGGTCGGTTGTGTTGTACTGTTCGCCGATGCAAAACTCCTTCGACCATGTCATAAAATACGCCCACGGGGTATGTGACTGCGACAACAGCTCGATATCGGGCAGATACCCGACTTCACCCAAAGCCGCCGTTTTATTTCGCGAGGTTGCTTGGACAAGCTGCTCGTACTGCTCGCGATAATCGGTTTTTTCGTATTTTTGCAGGTAAATATCAACCGAAATTATATCCACAAAATCATCGCCGGGATAAGCCTCCGCAATAGGGCAATTCCACACCCAAAGCAGGTTGTCGAGCTCCTTCTCGTTGACGAAATAATCATACATCAGCCGATACAGCTTCATCGCGACAACCGCGCCCTTTGCGCCCCACCAAAACCACTCGCCGTCCGCTTCGTGAAAAGGCCGCCACAAAATCGGTATATCGGCGTCACGGAATTTTTGCAGTTCTGCTGCGATTACGTCCAAATCTTGATAAAAAGCAGCGCGCTCGGGTGTTCCCTCGACAAGAATTTGCTTCGCGTCAAAATCGGTGTTCTTCGCGTAAAAGCTCTTGTCGTGACCGCCAAGCGGTGAAAACCAGTGAAACGTGAGCGTGACGATACCATCGGTTTCCTTCGCCCAATTCAGCGCGGTTTCCATCGTACCGCGGTTTTCATAGACCTCAGTCAGGCACGGTTCCGTTGCGTCCGCGTAATTTATGTTCGGCGAATAAGCCAGCATTTCAAATCCCCTCAGCAGCGGCTCTTTGCCGGTTTTTTCGCGGATATAAGCGATTTCCTCCATCGGATTTGTCTGCGTGTGCTGCCCCGTGATTATCGCTTTTCCCGCGGTTTCCGAGAGATAATTCAGCAGCTTTTGCGCGCGCTCCGAAGCGTTTGGATTTACAGTTTTTTGCACGTTTTTCTCCTTTCAATCAGCCGAGTCTTCCAATCATTTCAATGCACATTCTGCCGTTGTGGTACGGGCATTTCCACGCGTGAGCCAGCGCCTGGTGCGGCTTCACGGAATTATCGGGAGAGATGTCCTCAATCCACTCGCCGGTCTTTTTGTCGATGACGAAGTTTTGAATATAATCCCAAACTTTCTCGGAAATTGTGAGATATTCGGCACGCTCGGGCTGATTTTTATAAGCGTTGTAGAAGCCCGTAACCGCCTCCGCCTGAACCCACCAAACCTTTTTGGCATTGACTTCGCCACTCTCACACTCGTTATTCATCGCGTGATTTTGCGCGTCAATTCCGTTCTTCAAAGCGCCGTCGGCAAGCCCCTCGATTATCGGGCGCATCTCCGAATAATACGCCTTGTCCTCCAGAACCTCGCAAGCTCTGTCAATCAGCCACGACGCTTCGATATCGTGACCGTAGGACTCCAAATCAATCAGCGAGTTGTACGATTTATCGAAAAATACGCGGCAGATTTTCTTATCGTTATCGTAAACCTTGAACTTGAAAATTCGCAGAATACCGCGGATTGCGTCGCTGACCGCGTAAAATTCATCGGCTCTGTAAAGCTCGGTGTACGCTTCAAGAACGTGCAGAAGCGTGTTCATTGTGCGCTGCGCGTCAACGCCGTTTTCGGACAGCTTTTCGTTGGAAACAGGCGAAAAATCACGGCTGAACGCCTCGAAATAACCCTCGCTGTCGCGGCACTTGCTCTCCATAAGCTGAAACAGATTATAAGCGAGATTGAGCGCGTCCTTTTTGCCGCTTGCCTGATAAAACACCGAAAGCGCGTACACCGCAAACGCTTGATTATAGGTGTGTTTTGTGGTGTCCTCGGGCGTTCCGTCCGCCTTCACCGACCAAAAAACGCCGCCGTATCTGCTGTCATAAAAATATTCTATTAGGAAACGAAAAGCGTGCTCCGCCTTTTCAAACAGCTCCGGCTTCTTCAGCAGATTGTACGCCGCCGAATAAAACCACAAAATCCTGCTGTTCAGAATACAGCCCTTAACGCTGTTCTTGTCGGGATTTCCCTCCGAATCGGCGTAACCGTAAAAGCCGCCGTTTTCATTGTCCTCCATCTTGTTCCAAAACGGAATAATATCTTTCTCAAGGTGTCTGCGAAAATCTGCTGCGTTCATAATTTTGCCCTCCTGTTGATTGTTGAATTATCTTTGATTATATTCTACAATCAAGAGGTTCGGCAAGCTATGAAATTCAACCTATAAAATTGTAAGAATCTATCATAAACATATTGACAGAATTTCACCGCCGTGATAAAATATAAGCGTGAGGTGAAGAAGATGGAGCTTTTTGAATACATTGATTTAATGCACAAGCCTTATGACATTTTTTATACGGACAGCGTTCACTCGCCGCTGCACTGGCATTATTACAGCGAAATTCTCTATATCATCAGCGGCTCGGTCAAGATTGTCTGCAATAATAAGGAAAAAATTTTGTACCGCGGCGATACCTGTTATTTTTATCCGCTTCAGCTGCACGAGGTTTCCGAGCACTCCGAGTGTAAGGAAGAAGTAAAGTACGAAGTTGTAAAATTCAACATTCACACTATTAATATACCCGAGGCTTATCTCCAGAAAATGTACGACTGTTTTGTGCGAAGAACGGCAGACGAGGATTTTTGCCTTGTTGTGCCGAGCGAAGAAAGCAGTGAGAAAATCGGCGCTTGCGTGAGGGATATCGTCGCGGAATTCGAGGGAAAAAGCGCGATGTATATGCTGGCGGTGCAGTCGGGAATTCACTCGCTGCTGATTGAAATTGCCAGAAAAATCGACAAGCCAATCCCCAAAACCCGCGAAAAACACTCCGAGCAAAATCTGTCGTTTTACAGCATTCTCGAATACATCGACACTCACTCCTCCGAGCGGCTTGAAGTGGCTCAGCTAGCGGATTTGTGCCACATGAGCTACTCAAATTTCGCGCGGCTTTTCCGAGAAAATTACGGGCGCTCTTGCAAGGAATACATCAACTATATTCGCTTGAACAAGGCGCAGGATTTGCTGCTGAACTCGGACTTTGACCTCGATTATATCGCGCAGGAAACCGGCTTTTTCGACTGCAGCCACTTCATCAAAACCTACAAAAAATGGCGCGGGATTACGCCGAAACAAGAGCGTATGTGCAGCAAGACTAACCTATAAAAATTTCGCAGGCAAGGGCTTTACCTTACCTGCGAAAGCGCGTTTTGAAGCTGATTTTCTATTCTGCCAAGCTCGGCTTGCGCTTGACGTTGCTGAAGAGCGCTCTCGCGGTTTAACGCAAGCGTTTCCTCAATCTCCCGAACAAGGCTCTCGTTCGCCTTATTCAGCGCCTCGGTGTCAATCCCGCGGCGGCTCTCCGCGGTAGCCTGTACAGCGCTTTGACGAAGCATTTCGGCGTTTTGCTGAATCATCGCGTTGGTTATCTTGTCAATCTCGCGCTGCGTTTTGTACACAACGGTTTGATGCGAAAGCCCGACTGCCGCCGCGTACTGGTTCTTCCAAATCGGGATTGTGTTCAGCACCGCGCTTTGGATTTTCTGCGCCATAACGCTGTTTCCCGTCTGAATAATCTTCATCTGCGGCACGGACTGGAGCGCTATCGTGCGGCTCAGCTCCAAGTCGTGCAGCCGCCCTTCAAATCGGTTCAGATTTTCCTCAAAACCGTACAGCAGCTGCTGCGACATCGGGTCATTCTGCCGCTGCGCCTCGGCACGGAGCTTCGGTACAACGGTTTCCCGCATTTGAGTGAGCTGCTCCGTTCCTGCCTGAATGTACAGCGTGAGCTCCCGAAAGCATTTCGCGTTCTCTTTGCCGAGCATATCAAACCGCTCCGAACCGCGCAGCAGCTCCATTCGCGAACGCTCGAGCTGCTGTTCGAGAAGCTCTATTCGCAGACGCGCTTTGGAAAAACGCTTTTTCAGCTTTTTCATTCGCCTTGCGCGGCTTCCGATTACCGGCAATCTCGACCAAAACGTGTCCTTAAACGCGCTCCCTGCGTCAAGCAGTTTTATTTCACCGAGCAGCGCCCGGAGCTGTCCCGCAACATCTGTGCCGTCCTTTGTGGAATTGTCCAGCACCGTGTCCGCAAACTCGGCGAGCTTTCGCTGGCTGCCTATGCCAAATTCAACCGCAGTCACGCTTTCCCTGAGGTAAAGCTCACCTTTGATTTCATCGATTTTCTGCCGCTCTGCCGCAGTAAAAGTAAGCGTCGCGGTTTCCGTCGCCTTTTGGATATCAAGCTGCGCGTCATCGTTTCGGGCAGCCTTCGCAAGCGCTGCAAGAGTAATTTCTTCAGACATTTTCGCTCCTCAACTCAATTCGTCGATAATTTTTTTCATCACATTATAGCTCGGCATATTCATCACCGCAGTAACATTTTCGGGTATGCCGTTAACCGCGATTTTGCCGTTTGCGCTTGAATAATCGCCCGTGCGGAAGCCGTGTTTTTCCCACGCAAGCCGCTGTACCTCTTTATCTACAAGCGCCTCAATTCCGCTTTTTCCGTTATCGTCAAGCGCGATGTAAATGTGCGTTGACCAGACCGTCGGCGACGGGTAAATCACCACAACATCGTCCTTGATTTTCTCGTATGCGGCGGGATTTTCTGCGGCATATTCGAGAATTTGGCTCTCATAGCCCGCGATAATCGGCTTTGCGCCAACGCCCATTCTCAAGAACTGGTTGAACAAATCGGAGGACGAGGTTTCCATATAGCCGTTTCGCGAGAAGATTTCCTTGAGCTTAGGCAAAACCGCCGAAATCGTGCTCTCATCAACCGTTTTCCCGCCGTTCAGCGAGTTTGCCAAAAGCGCCGCGAACATATTTCCCGAATTTGAGCGCGCGGGGTCCGTTGTATCAACGCAAACACTGCCGTAGAGCTGCGCCAGCCCGATGTCGCTCCACTGTTTTTCCTCGAGAATTAAGTTCGTGAGCTTCTCCATATCCGCGTAATAAACACCGTCCGTCTGCGACACTAATATTCCGTATTCTATGCTTGCGATTGAGATTATCAAAAGCGGTGAGAATTACGGTCGGTACAAAATGAGAATTTCCATGCCGACATACGGTACGAGTTATATGAACACCTACGCAAATCTAATCAAAACAGACGATATAACTCTGCCGCTTTACATTGCCCCTTATAACCCTTATAACAGCAGCGACAAGCACTATTTCGGCTTTGCTCTTGGGATATTCAAGACG